>DASYTM010000048.1:0-30695 GCA_036002345.1 Candidatus Methylomirabilota bacterium
GGCGCGTGGCGAGGTTGGTGACGCAGGCGCAGAGCCCCACGCGCGCCGTCCGCGTGGCGGCCAGGCTCAGCGCCACCCACGGGTCCATGGCGTTGCCGGGCGTGTCGGCGACGCCGAGCAGGTCCCAGCCGTCGCGCTCGGCGAGCTCCGCCATGCGGGCCGTGTACTCCGGGGACCACGGCCAGAAGAAGAACCCGAAGCGCGGCGCGCTCAGGGCTTGACCGGCGGATAGTTCCGGTCGTACGCGGGCGTCTTGAGGAACTCGTCGGCCTTGTACGTCCAGAACTGCGACACCATCGGGTAGGTGTGGATCACGGTGTTCTGGAGCCGCCCGCCGACCTTCTCGACGCGCACGATGTAGACGTTCTCCGTGGGGTTGCCGTACTCGTCGAGCTTGATCGGCCCGCGCGGGTCCTCGGTCGTCTCGCTGGCCCGGCGCAGCGCGGCCAGGAAGCGGTCACGGTCCTCGACGTTGCCGCCCAGCGCCTTGGCGGCTTCGATGATCCAGCGCCCCGAGGAATACATGACGGCGTGGAAGTAGGACGGGGTGCGCTTGATCTTGGCCTCCGCGATCTTCATGAACGCGCGGTTGGCGGCGTTGTCGAGCGTCGGCGCCCAGATCATCGTGCCCACGTGGCCGATCGCCTCGTCGCCCATGCCCTGGAGCGCCGACTGGTCGCTGTACACGCCGGTGCCGATGAGCGGCACCTTGCCCTTGAGCGCGCTCTCGCCGTACTGCTTGGAAAACCGCACGGCCTGGCCGGCCACGAAGACCTGCACCACGGCGTCCACGTCGCGCGGGACCTGCGTGAGGTACGGCGCGAAGTCCATGGCGTTGAGCGGCACCCACGTCTTCTGCACGATGCGCCCGCCCGCGTCCTCGAACACGCGCTGGAAGCCGCCGATGCCCTCGTGGCCGAAGTTGTTGTCCATGGCGATGGCGGCCACGCGCTTGTACTTGAGCGTCTTCGCCGCGTAGTCGCCCAGCGCGTGCATGGGCTGGCTCGCGGCGAAGTTCGAGCGCATGAGGTGCTTCGCGATCCGCCGCTTGGTGAGGTCATCCGGCGTGGTCAGGAACAGCGAGGGCAGGCGGTCGCGCTCGATGTTGGGCACCAGCGCGTAGCCGATGTTGCTCAGCAGCACGCCATCGAGCACGTGGATCCGGTCCTGCGCCACGAGCTTCCGGTACTTGGCCTGGGCGGTGGCCGGATTGCCCTCGTCGTCCTCCTCGATCAGCTCGATCTTGCGCCCGCCCGCCTCGTAGTTGACCTGCTCGAAGGCCATCTTGAGCCCGTCGAGCATGTCCTTGCCGGCGGCAGCGAAGATGCCGGTGAGCGGGCCCAGGTACCCGACGCGGATGGACTCGGCGGCGCCGGCGGGGCCGGTGAAGAGGAGCAGGGCGAGCACGAGAACGCTGGCGGCACGGATCATCGGGAAGTCTCCTCGGCTAACGGAAGCGGGGCATGACTTCACGGGCGAACAGCTCCATCGAGCGGCGGACCTTGTCCTGGGACAGCCCGCCGAAGTTCATCCAGCAGAGCACCTGGCCCACGCCGATCGAGCGCATGTACTCGATGTGGCGCGCGACGGTGTCGGGCGAGCCGAAGGCGAGCGTCTCGGCCACGAGCCCCTCCCACGTGACCTGGCCCAGGCGATCCGCCATGGCGCGGAAGGCCGGCTGGAGCGTGGGGTGGGCGTCGTCGATGCGGTCGGGGATCACGAAGCGCCGGAACGACTCCTGGTACCAGAGCTCGGCGGCCTTGGCCTCCTCGAGGGCCTTGGCGTCGGTGTCGGCGACGTAGATCTGGCGCGAAACGCCCCAGCGCTCCAGCAGGGCGGCGATCTCCGCCGGCGTGCGCCCGGCCTTCTCGAGCGTGTTGACGTAGGTGTCGCGGTTGCCCACGAGCTGGTCCACGGGGCCGAAGAGCACGGAGTTCAGCATCGGCCAGCCGCGCAGCGCGGTGTTCTCGATGCCGTCCTTCGTGACGCACACCTGGTAGATCGGCGGGTGCGGCCGCTGGACGGGCTTGGGGATGACGCGCACGTTATCGAACGAGAAGAAGCGGCCGCGGTAGTCGAAGCGCTCCTCCGTCCACGCGAGCTGCATGACGTCCACGGTCTCGTCGAAGCGTTCCCGGCTCTCCTGCTGCGGGACGCGATACCCGGCGAACTCCGCGGGCCGGTTCCCGCGGCCCACCCCGACGTCGAGGCGGCCGTCGGAGAGGATGTCCACGAGGGCCATCTGCTCGGCGAGACGCAGCGGATGGTGGAAGGGCAGGATGGCCGCGGCCAGCCCGATGCGCACCCGGCGCGTGCGCGAGGCGGCGGCGGCCGCGAGGGTGGCCGGATCGACGGACAGGCCGTAGTCGATGAAGTGATGCTCGGTGAACCACACCTCGTCGAAGCCGAGCTCCTCGGACCACTCCACCTGCGTGAGCTCGTTCTTGATGATGTCTTCGTGGCGGTGACCCGGCGCGGCCTGGAAGAAGAAAAAGGTGCCGAAGCGGAGCGAGGTCATACCCCAAGATACCTCGACTTCACGGCCTCGTTCGCCATCAAGGCCGCCGGTGCCGAGGAGTGCACGATCTGGCCGCGCGAGAGCACGTGGACGGTGTCGGCGACGGAGAGCGCGAGCGGCAGGTTCTGCTCCACGAGCAGGATCGACAGTCCCTCGCGCTTGAGGTCGGCGATGATCCGGCCCACCTCGCGCACGATCAGCGGCGCCAGCCCCTCCGTGGGCTCGTCCATCAGGAGGAGGTCGGGGTTGGTCATGAGGGCGCGGCCGATGGCGAGCATCTGCTGCTCGCCGCCGGAGAGGCGCCCGGCGCGGCTCTTGGCCCGCTCGGCCAGGCGCGGGAACAGCTCCAGCACGCGCGCGAGGGTGAAGCGGCCGCCGTCGCGCCGCGCCACCGCGAGGTTCTCGACCACGCTGAGCGAGGGGAACACGCGGCGTCCCTGCGGCACCAGCCCCATGCCGCGCTCGACGGCGCGGTAGGGCGGCCAGCGCGTGACGTCCGCGTCCTTGAAGCGCACGGTGCCGCGGCGCGGCGGGGTGAAGCCGATGACGGAGCGGATCACCGTGGTCTTGCCCGCGCCGTTGCGGCCCAGGATGGCCACGACCTCGCCCCGGCGCACGCCCAGCGACACGCCCTGGAGCACGTGGCTCTCGCCGTAATACGTGTGGATGTCGGCGATCTCAAGCACCGAGGTAGATCTCCCGCACGGTGGGATCGGCGCGCACGGCGTCGCGCGTGCCGTCGGCGATCACGCGGCCGTAGTGGAGCACGGTGACGTGGCGCGCGATCTCCAGCGCGATGTCCATGTCGTGCTCGATGATCAGGACGGTGATGGAAGGGTCGAGGCCGGTGAGGAGCCGCGCCATGGCCCCGGACTCCGCGGGCGACAGCCCCGCCGTCGGCTCGTCGAGCAGGAGCACGCGCGGCCGGCCGGCCAGGGCCAGGCCGATCTCGAGCTGGCGCTGCTCGCCGTGCGAGAGGTTCTTCACGGTGGCGGGCGCGCGGTCGCCCAGCCCCACCGCGGCCAGCGTCTCCTCGGCGCGCGCGCGCAGCGCCCCGTCGCGCGCGACCGGCCGGTGCATCGCGAACTTCGCGCGCGTCAGCGCCTGCACGGCGAGCAGGCAGTTGTCGAGCACGCTGAGATTCGGAAACAGGTTGGAGATCTGGAACGTGCGCGTGAGCCCGAGCGCCGCGCGCCGGTGCGTGGGCATGTGGGTGACGTCGCGCCCGAAGAGCTCGATGCGCCCGGCCGTGACGGGCAGGGCGCCCGCCACGAGGTTGAAGAGCGTCGTCTTGCCCGCGCCGTTGGGCCCGATGAGCGCGCGGCGCTCCCCCGGACGCACGGCGAGCTCCACGCCGTCCACGGCGCGAAGCCCGCCGAACGCCTTGGAGACGCGCTCCAGGCGAAGCGCGAGCGCTTCGCTCAGACCCGCCTCACTGGCAGTGCTTGCACGGCGGGTAGTCGCGGCTGTAGAGCGGGCGCTTCATGTACTCGTCGGGCTTGTACTTCCAGAACTGGCTCACGCCCGGATACGTGGCGATCACGGTGTTCTGGAGCTTGCCGCCCACGCGCTCGACCTTCCGGATGTAGACGTTCTGGATCGGGTTGCCGAAGTCGTCCACCTTGAGCGGCCCGCGCGCCGTGTCCTTGAGGTCCACCTTGCGCAGCGCGGCCAGCATGGCGTCGCGGTCCTCCACCTTGCCGCCCACGGCCTTGATGGCCTCGACGATCCAGCGCGCGTTGGTGTAGGTGGCCTCGGAGTAGTAGGAGGCGATCTTGCCCGCGGAGGCCTCGAACGCCTTGTTGAACTTCGCGTTGGCGGGGTTGTCGAGGGCCTGCGAGTAGTGGAGCGCGGTGATGAGGCCGATGGCCTCGTCGCCCATCTGCGGGAGCACGGTCTCGTCGGTGAGGGTGCCGCCGCCGAGCAGGGGCAGCTTGCCCTTGAGCCCGGCCTCCTCGTATTGCTTGACGAACTGGAGCGCGAGCCGTCCGGTGAAGAGGGCCAGCACGGCGTCGGCGTCACGCCGGATCTGCGCCAGGAACGGGGCGAAGTCGTTGGTATTGAGCGGGGCCCAGATGCGCTGCACGATCTGGCCGCCGCCCTCCTCGAAGACCTGCTGGAAGCCGCCGATGATCTCGTAGCCGAACGCGTAGTCCATGCCGATGGCGGCGATCTTCCGGTACTTGGTGTTCTTCAGCACCCACTCGCCGAACGGGTGCATGGGCTGGCTGGTGGCCCAGCCCGTGCGCACGATCCACTTCGCGGGCTTGCGCTGCGTGATGTCGTCGGCGGCGATCACCGGGAACGTGGTCGGCATCTTCTGCGCGTCGACGTAGGGCTGGAGCGCGTAGCCGACGTTGGCGAGCATGCCGCCCGTGAGGATCGAGATCTTGTCCTGGTCCACGAGCTTGCGCGACTTGTTGAGCGCCGTGGCGGGGTTGCCCTCGTCGTCCTCGACGATGATCTCGATCCTCCGGCCCGCCACCTGGCCGCCGATCTCCTTCAGGTAGAGCTCGTTGCCGCTCACCATGTCCTTGCCGATCTGGGCGAAGGGGCCGGTGAGGGGCGCGAGGAAGCCGATCTTGATCGGCGCCGACTGCGCGGGCGCGCCGGGCGGCGCCGCGAGCGGCGCCGCGAAGGCCAGCAGTGCGACTATAGCGAGCACGCGAGTACGAGTCATATAGCCTCTCCTTTTGTAGCGACGGCGCGTACACGGCTCGAGCCGTGGGTGGCCTGTTCTAGGCACGTGTGGCTCCGCTCAACGGCGTGATCTCAGCGCGCCCAGCACACCGCGCGGGGCGAACAGGATGACGCCGATGTAGACGGCCCCGAGGATCAGGAGCCAGCGCTTGGTGTACACACTCACGAAGTTCTTGAGGAACACGATCACGGCCGCGCCGAGGGCCGGGCCCGCCAGCGTGCCGGGCCCGCCGAGGGCGACCATCAGGAGCGTCTCCACGGAGGTCACGAGCTGGACGTCCACCGGGCTGACGAAGCCGTTGTACCAGGCCCACAGCACGCCCGCGAAGCCCGCGAAGGCCCCCGAGATCACGAAGGCCAGGTACTTGTGCAGCCAGACGTCGTAGCCCAGCGCGCGCATGCGCGTCTCGCTCTCGCGGATGCCGCGCAGCGTGAGCCCGAACGGCGAGCGCGCCAGCGTGCCCAGGGCCGCCCACGCCAGCGCGGCGGCGATCAGCGCGAAATAGAAGAAGGGCAGCGGCGACGACAGGCTCCACGGGAGCCCGAGCTCGGGCCGCGGCACGCCGGCGATGCCGTTGTCACCCTTGGTCAGCGAGACCCAGCGGAAGGCGAGGCCCCACACGACCATGCCCAGCGCCAGCGTGATCATCAGGAAGTAGGTGCCCGTCGCGCGGATGGCGATGAGCCCGAAGAGTGCCGCCGTCACCGCGGCGACGACCACGCCGGCAACCAGGCAGGTGACGAAGCCGGCCTGGCGCTCGGTGGCGAGGATGCCCACGGCGTACGCGGCGGCGCCGAAGTATGCGGCGTGGCCGAGCGAGGGCAGGCCCGTGTAGCCCAGCAGGATGTCGAGGCTCATGGCGAGCACGGCCATGATCGCCACCTGCGTCAGCAGCGTGAGCGGATACGAAGCCAGGAAGGGAGCGACCACCGCCGCGGCCACCAGCGCGCCCACGCCGAGGACGATGGGCCGGCGATTCATACGCGTCCGAAGAGGCCGGTGGGCTTCAGCGCCAGGATCAGCGCCATCGGCGCGAAGAGCGTGAAGTAGGAGAGCTCGGGGAAGAGGGCCTTGCCGAAGTTGTCGAGCAGGCCCACGAGCAGCGAGCCGACCATGGCCCCGGGCAGCGAGCCGAGGCCGCCGACGATCACCACCACGAACGCGTAGGGCAGGATCTCGAAGTCGAGCCCGGGGTAGACGCCGAGGAAGCCCGCGCCGACGACGCCGCCGAAGGCGGCGAGCGCCGCCCCGAGGGCGAAGACGGCGAGCGACACTCGCGGCACGCGGATGCCGACGCCCGACGCCATCTCCGGGTCGTCGACCGCGGCGCGGATCATCGCCCCGATGCGGGTCCGATCGAGAGCCAGCCAGAGCAGGGCGCCGATGACCACGGCGATCACCACGATGAAGATGCGATAGACGGGGAAGCGCCCGGGTCCGGCCGTCACCACGCCCGAGAGCATCGCGGGCGGCCGGATCGAATACGGATCGCCGCCCCAGATCAGCAGCGCGAGGTCCTGGAAGATCAGCGCGAAGCCGATCGTCATCAGCACCTGGCCGAGCGTCTGGCCGGAGAGGCGCCGGAGGAACAGGCGCTCCATGGCGATGCCGATGACGGCCAGCGCGAGGGCGCCGCCGATCAGCGCCAGCACGTACGAGCCGGTGCGCCACATCACCGAGAGGCCGACGTAGCCGCCCAGCATGAAGTACGAGCCGTGGGCGAGGTTGACGACGCGCATCACGCCGAAGATCAGCGAGAGCCCGCTCGCGAGCAGGAAGAGGAGGGCCCCGTAGGAGAGCCCGTTGAACGTCTGCGTCACCCAGAATTCGGCGGTCACAGTCGCAAGAGCCGCCGGGCGTTCTCCGACAGGATGCGGGCACGATCCCGCGCGGACAGCGTGATCCCGCGCACGACGATCTCGCGCGGCCGCGCCGGGCCCATGTCGAAGCAGAAATCGCTGCCGATCATCACGCGGTCGGCGCCCACCAGGTCCACGAGGTAGCGGAGCGACGCCGGAGCGTGGCTGATCGTGTCGTAGGTGAAGCGGCGCAGGTAGGCGTCGAAGGGCCGCTTGGCCACGCCCCTGGTCTCCGGCCGCACCTTCTGGCCGTGGGTGAGCCGGCCCACCAGGTACGGCATGGCGCCACCCGCGTGCGGCAGGCAGACCTCCAGCTTCGGAAAGCGATCGAGGACGCCGCCGAAGACGAGGTGCGCGGCGGCCACCGCGGTGTCGAAGGGGTTGCCGAGAAAGTTGTTCAGGTAGAAGCGCGAGAGGCGGTTCACGCCGATCACCGTCAACGGATGCAGCAGCACGGGCAGGCGTTTCTTCTCGGCGGCGGCGAACACGGGCATGAACGCGGGGTCGGACAGCTCGCGCCCGTTGACGTTGGTGCCGAGGTACACGCCCTTGATGCCGGGCAGGGCGGCGGCGCGCTCGAGCTCGGCGACGGCGCGCGGCGGATCCTGCATGGGCAGGGTCGCGCAGCCGACGAAGCGGTCGGGAAACGCGCGGTGCGCCTCGCTCATGGCGTCGTTGACGGCCACGGCGAGCCGCGTGCCGAGATCGCCGTCGGCCCAGTACACCATGGGCGCCGTCAGCGACAGCGCGTGCACGGCCACGCCCACGCGATCCATCGCCTTGCGGCGCCGGTCGAGGTCCCAGTAGGTCGGCTCGAGCGGCAGCGTGCGCGTGTCGCGCAGCACGATCACGGGCCCCTTGGGATCGGCGCGGTCGATGCGGGCCTGGGAGGGCGCGCCCTCGCGGGCGATGAGATCGAGGTAGCGCTCGGGAAAGAAATGCGCGTGGATATCGATGGCGTCGGGCCGAGCCACGGCCGGGATTGTACTATAGTGCCCACGAGGATCGAGGAGGCCGACGAGTGAGACTCCCGCACGAGCGCTTCGACTACTCCGCCATCGTGGACCGCAAGCCCTGGCGCCTGCCCAAGGGCGCGCGCATCGCGGTGTGGACGATCGTCAACATCGAGGAGTGGGACATCGAGAAGCCCATGGCGCGGCAATACCTCACCGCGCCACAGGGCGTGGCCACCGTGCCCGACGTGCCGAACTGGGCGTGGCACGACTACGGGATGCGCGTGGGTTTCTGGCGGATGTACGAGGCGCTCGTGAAGCGAAAGATCCGCGCCACGACGTCGATCAACGCCAACGTGTGCGTCTCGTATCCGCGCGTGGCGGAGGCGATGCGCGACGCGGGGTGGGAGTTCATGGGCCACGGCGTGAAGCAGGGCGCCCTGCACATCCAGCCCGACCAGCGCGCCGTCATCCGCGACTCCGTCCAGCTCATCCACAAGTTCACGGGGAAGAAGCCGAAGGGCTGGCTCGGCCCGGGCCTCACCGAGACGTGGGAGACGCTCGACCTCCTCCGGGAGCAGGGGATCGAGTACGTCTCCGACTGGGTCAACGACGACCAGCCCTACGAGATCCGCACCGCGCACGGCCCGTTGGTGTCCGTCCCGTACACGCTGGAGCTCAACGACATCCCGACCATGGTCATCCAGCACCACGAGTCCTCGGCGTGGGTGGAGCGCTGCCGCGACCAGTTCGACCGGCTCTACGCCGAGGGCGCCAAGCAGCCGCGCGTGATGGCCATCGCCGTGCACCCGTACATCCACGGCGTCCCGCACCGGATCAAGTACTTCGAGGCGGTCTACGACTACATCCGCAAGAAGAAGGGCGTCTGGATCACGACGGGCGAAGAAATCTACGAGTGGTGGAAGCGTGGACGCTAACTCGCGCCAAGGGGGTTCGACGGATGCCCACGATCGCGTGTCTCCCCGACAAGACGCAGCTCACCATCGGCGAGGGAGAGACGATTCTCCAGGCCTCTCTCCGCGCCGGCTTGCCCCACGCCCACGCGTGCGGCGGACGCGCGCGCTGCTCGACGTGTCGGGTATGGGTCCTGGAAGGACTGGAGCACTGCAGCGAGCGCACGGAGCTGGAGCAGGCGATTGCCGGGCCGCTCCGGTTCGGGCCGGAGCTCCGGCTCGCCTGCCAGACGCGCGTCTCCGGTAACCTGAAGCTCCGCCGTCTCGTCCTCGACGAGACCGACCTCGAGATCACGAGCCAGCTCGCGCAGCCGCACGCCGGGCGCTCCGGCGAGACCCGCACCATCGCCGTGCTCTTCTGCGACATCCGGGAGTTCACCAGCCTCTCGCAGCGCCTGTCGCCGTACGACCTGATGTTCGTATTGAATCGCTACTTCTTCCACATGGCCGACGCAATCGAGAAGAACGGCGGCCACATCGAGAAGTTCATCGGCGACGCGATCATGGCCATCTTCGGCATCGACGACACGCCCGACGTGCCCCTGCGCGCCATCAAGGCCGCCACGGACATGCTGGGCGCCGCGGACCGGATGAAGTCGTACATGAAGACGATGTACGACATGGACTTCGAGATCGGCATCGGCGTGCACTACGGCGAAGCGGTGATCGGCACCGTCAGCGGGGGCCGGGAGGTCAAGCTTGCGGCCATCGGCGAGACCGTGAACGTGGCGAGCCGCATCGAGAGCGCCAACAAGGAGGCGGGCACCCGGCTCTTGATCTCCGAGGCGCTCCACCAGGAGGTGGATGGGCAGGTGGAGGTCGCGGACTTCCTTCGCGTCCGCCTGCGCGGCACCAGCGAGCGGATGTCGCTCTACGAGGTCATCCGGCTCACGCCGGAGGCCGAGGCGCGGCTCCACGCGCGGGAGAGCCGCGAGACCATGCGCTTCGCCGGCCGCGAATGGACTCGCCTGGCCCGCCCGGACGAAATCGGCGATGGGCAGCGGCGCGTGTTCGAGTTCGACGCGTTCGATCTGGTCGTGCTGCGCCGGGGCGAGCGGTACTATGCATGCAACAATTCCTGTCCCCACATGCGGCTGCCGTTCTTCGAAAAGCGCGACCCCGTCAAGACCGGCGTCATCAAGACGTCCGCCGGCGTCGAGATTCCGCGCGATAGCCGGCTGACCGAGGATCTCGGGCTCCTGTGCCGCTGGCATCAGAGCTGTTTCGACGTCCAGACCGGGGAACCGCGCACTTGGGCGACCACGCTGCAGGCCGACGGGACATCGAAGGGGCTGGAACACGTCGGCGACGTGTCGAAGAACCGCACCTCGATGAAGCCGTGGCCGTGCCTGGTCAAGGACGGCGTCCTCTGGGTGGCGTTCGATTGAGGTGCGCGCCCCGGCGCTCGTCGCGCTGACGCTCGTCCTCGCGCTCGCGGCGGGCTGCAGCGTGATCGAGCCGCCGAGGCAGGACGCGGGCGCCGGGGGCGCGCCCGTGATCGAGGGCGTCGCGACGTACCGGGACAAGATCGCGCTGCCGCCTCACGCCGTCTTCGAGGCGCTCCTCCAGGACGGCGCCACGGAGATCGCCCGCACGACGCTGCCGGCGATGGGTTCTCCCATCCGGTTCTCGATCGCCTTCGACCCGGCGAAGATCGACTCCCGCCGGACCTACTCGGTGCGCGCGCGCATCCTGGTCGGCGGCAGGCTCTGGCTGTCGTCGGACACGGCCCACCCGGTGCTGACGCGCGGGACCGGGCGGACCGTCGACCTCGCGCTCAAGATGGTCACGCGCGACGCGCTGGTGATGCCGATCGCCGCCGAGATGGTCTACCTGGCCGACGCCGCGCGCGTGATCGAATGCCTCACCGGCCGCAGCTACCCGGTCGCGCCCGAAGGCGACGTCGTGAAGATGCAGCGCGCCTACCGCGAGGACGTCAAGGCGCCCGGCGCCCGGCTGTTCGTGACCTTCGAGGGCTCGATCGCGGAGCGGCCGCGCACGGACGGCGCGGGGCTCGAGCCCAGCATCGTCGTCGCCCGGTTCATCCACGCCTGGCCGAACCAGCATTGCGGGCGCGCCCACGCCGACGTGTCGCTCACGAACACCCGGTGGCTCATCAACAGCCTCGAGGGCCACGCGGTCGGCCCCGCGAATGGCCGGCGCGAGCCGCATCTTCTGCTCCGTGCCGCGGAGCGGCGCCCGGCGTACAGCGCGACCGTCGGCTGCAACCAGCTCGCGGGCGGCTATACGCTCGACGGCGACCGCATCGTCTTCTCCCCGGGCATGAGCACGCGCATGGCGTGCCTGCCGGCGCTCGACACCCTCGAGAAGCGTCTGATCCAGGCGCTCGCGAAAGCCCGGCGCTGGCTGATCACGGGGAACACGCTCGAATTCACGGACGACGGCGGCGCGCAGGTCGCGTTGTTCGAGACCTAGGCGCCGCGCCGCAGCGTCCAGAGCGCGGCGCCCTGGATCGCCAGCGCCACGATCGTCGCCGCCGTGAATCCCAGCGCGATGCCCCACCGCTCCAGCACCGCCGCCAGCACGAGGAAGAAGCCCACGAAACAGTAGAGCCCGAGTATGAGCCCCCGCAGCACGCCGGCCGCGCGCGCCGGTCCCTCCAGCGCGTGGGCGAAGATCACGAGGACGGCGGCGTAGAGCGGGAACGGCGTGATCAGCCCGGTGAGGCGCGGCCCGAGGTGGGGTGCCACGCCCGTGAGCAGCAGGACGTAGCCCGTCGTCGCGACCATGCGCGCCGGGATGTCCCACCACGGCAGCACGGTGGCGGCCGCGCGGGGCGCGGCGACGCCCGCGGGCATCAGGCGGCGGACGATCACCAGCGTGGCGGCGGCCGCGACGGCCAGCGGCAGGAGCGCGAGCGGCAGCGCGCGGAGGGCCAGCGTGGACACGACGAACGCGGCCGCCGCGGCGGCGAACGCCGCCGGCCAGCCCGCGCGCACGGCCGTCCGCGCGTAGGCCAGGCAGAAGACTGCTTGCGACACGGTCCCCGCCATGATGCCCACGGCGGCGGCCGCCGCGAAGGCCAGGCCCTCGTCGCGCGCGAGGAAGAACGCGATCGGCGCGGACGTGAAGGGCAGCCCGACGAGCCAGCCGCCCACGCTCGGGCCCCAGCGCCGCCCGGCGAGGCTGATGGCCCCGATCAGGATCGGCGTGGCGACGAGCTTGAGGAGGAGGCTGTCGTTCAGGCGCGGGTTACTTCACGGGCGCGACGACGACGTCGGTGGGCTGGCCGGCCAGGAAGTTCTCGACGTTCTTCACCGCGCGCAAGAGCCCGTCGCGCACGACCTCGGGGGTCTGGCCCGCGTTGTGCGGCGAGAGGATGACGTTGTCGAAGCCGAGGACGGGGTCGCTGGCCTTCAGCGGCTCGTCGTGGAAGACGTCGAGCCCGGCCCCCGCGATCTTCTTCGTGGCCAGCGCGTCGAGCAGCGCCTCGCGGTCCACCAGCGCGCCGCGCCCGGTGTTGACGAGGATCGCCGTCTTCTTCATCAGCGAGAGCTCCTTGCGGCCGAGGAACCCGCGCGTCTCCGGGGTGAGCCGCACGTGGAGCGAGACGAAGTCCGCGGCGCGGAGGATCTCCTCTTTCTTCCGCGCGTCGTCCTTGCGCGCGCTCCAGGTGAGGACCTCCATGCCGATGGCCTTGCCGAGGGCGGCCACGCGCGTGCCGATGGTGCCGGTGCCGAAGACCGCCAGCGTCTTGCCCAGGCACTGCGTGAGCATCTCGCGCGGCCACGCGCCGCCGCGCATCTCCTTGTCGATGCGCACGAGCTTGCGGCCGGTGGCCAGCATGAGGGTGAGGGCGTGCTCGGCCACCGCGAAGGCGTTGGCGCCGGGCGTGTTGCACACGGTCACGCCGCGCCGGCCCGCCGACTCGAGGTCGATGTTGTCGGTGCCCGTGCCCCAGATCGAGACCATCTTGAGATTGGGGCAGCCCGCGAAGACGCCGTCGCTGAAGCGGGCGTGCGCGCGGATGTTGATGGCCACGCGCGCGCGGTCGATGCGCTTGATCAGCTCGACTTCCTCGTCGGCGCCGCGCGCCGGGAACACGCGTGTCTCCCCGAGCTTCTTGGCGGCCTCGTGGGCCTGCGAGTTCTCGAACACGCTCGGGAAGTCGTCGGGGACGGAGATGAGAGGGTCGGCCATTGCTCAGGCCCCCGTCGCGAAGGCCGTCTGGGCGGCCGCGACGCCGGCGCCGGGCTCGCACTTCCCGCCGAGGTCGCGCAGCGCCAGCTCGAGCGCCGAGAGCGTGGGCAGGACGTAATGCGGGCTCGCGGTGATGCCCATGGTGCCGATGCGCAGCGTGGTGGTGCGGATCTTGTCGAGCCCGGTGCCGATGAGGACGCCGTACTGTTCGCGCATCGTCGAGACGACGGCGGCGGGCTCCACGCCCTTGGGCGCCTTGATGCACGCCACCGTGTTCGAGGCGATGGTCGGATCGGGGAACATCTCGAGCCCCATGGCGGCGGCTCCGGCGCGGAGGGCGGTGCCGGCCAGGACGTGCCGGCGCACGCGGTTGGCGATGCCCTCCTCGAGGATCAGGCGGACGGCGACCTGCAGCGCCGCCGTGAGGTGCGTGGGGATCGAGACGGGCTGGCGCCGCGGCGTGCCGTCGGGGATCTTGCCGCCCCGCGAGACGGGCACCCAGTTGTCGCGCCAGCGCAGCAGATCGTACGCGTACGACTGCGACTTCTTCTTGCGCTGCTCCATGACCTCCCACGCCCGCGGGCTCACGGACACGAGCGACATGCCGAGCGGGGCGGCCAGGCACTTCTGGGAGCCCGTCATGTTGAGGTCCACGCCCCACTCGTCGGTGCGCACGTCGATTCCGGCGATGGACGACACCGTGTCGAGCAGCAAGAGCGCGTTCACGGAGCGCGCGATCTTCGCGACCTCGGCGGCGGGGTAGGTGGTGCCGGTGGACGTCTCGTTGTGCACGAGCGTGATGGCCTTGGGCCGCACGCGCTCGGCCTCGCGGGCCAGGCGGTCCATGTCCAGCCGCGCGCCCCACTCCACCGGGAACTCCGTCGCCTCCGCGCCCACGCGGCTCATGATCTCCCGCATCATCAGCCCGAAGGCGCCGGCGCCGACCACGAGCACGCGGTCCCCCGGCTCGATGATCGAGAGCGCTCCCGCCTCCAACGCTGTTCGCCCCGAGCCCGGCATGATCAGCACCTCGTTCTTCGTCTGGAACACGTCGCGCAGCGCGAGCGTGGTCGGCTCCAGCACGCCCTCGTCGAACGAGCGGTCGTACTGGATGGCGGCGGGCTGGTTCATGGCCTGGATCACCGGGAACGGCAGCTCCGTCGGGCCGGGGATCATCAGCATGGGGCGCGTCTGCACCTGGGTCCAGTTGATCGTCGGGGACACGGTGGGCTCTCCTTGGCGGCCGGTTGCCGTCATTCTAGCATCAGTGCTCGGCGGCGCCCGCCGGCGCGCGATAGATCAGCCAGAGGTTGCGCGCGTAGACGAAGAGGCCCGCGCCCTGGCCGAGAATGAACACGGGGTCGCGCCGGTAGAGTGCGTAGGCGAGCAGCGTGAGGCCGCCGCCGACCGAGAAGTACCAGAAGGCGATCGGCACCACGCTCCGCTTGCGGCGCTCCGACGCGATCCACTGCACGAGAAAGCGGGCCGAGAACAGCGCCTGCCCGAGCAGGCCGATGCCCAGCCAGACGTAATCCGCCGTCACCCGCTCAGGAAGCCTTGCCGAAGATCGCCTGGAGGATGCGGTACGCCTTGCGGACATCCTCCGGCCGCCGCCGGCCCGACACGAGGGCGAAGATCTTCTCCGCCTCCTCGCTCGGCACCGCCGACGGCTTGTCGGCGCGCACGTCCGTCAGCTCGCGCAGCGGGATCTCCAGCGCGACCGAGACCCGGTACAGGCTATCGATCGAGATGGACTTCTCGCCGCGCTCGACTTCGCCGATGAACTTGCCGGACAGGCCGGAGCGATCCCCGAGCCGCTCCTGGCTGAGCCCCCGCTGCTTGCGGAGCGCTCGCAACCGCTGCCCCAGGAACTTCCTCACGTGTTTCACCGCGCGTTCACCCATGGGTGGTTACCCTAGCACCTTTACAGTCGGTCAGGAACGGCTGTCGGGCATCGTCCGCCCCGGTGCGCCGCCCGCGCTGCGCACCCGGTACCACGCATCGATTGCAGTGCCGTCACGGCACGTCCACCTCGACCATGCCGCGGACCACGCGTGTGGCGAAGACGCTGATTTCGAGATCGTCGGCCACGCGGCAGCGGCCGGTGGCGAGCTCGAAGTCGAAGCCGTGCCACGGACACACCACCGCGTCGCCCTCCAGCCAGCCCTCCGCGAGCGGGCCGTCCTCGTGCGGGCAGATCGCGCTCATGGCGTAGAAGCGGCCGCCGCCCCCGTTGAAGACGGCGAGCGTGAAGGGCCCGGCCTCCACCACGCGGCCCTTGCCCACGGGGATCTCGTCGCCGCGCACCACGGGGATGTAGGCCATTCAGCGCGCGGCCTCGAGCGCGTCGGCGATGGCGTCGCGGAAGTTCTCGACGGGATGGGCGCCCACGAGCGGCTTGCCGTTGATGAGGAAGGTGGGCGTGCTGCGCACGCCGAGCTCGCGCGCTTCTTCGAGGTCCGTCATCACGGCGGTGCGGAACGTGCGGTCGTCGACGCAGCGCTCGAAGCCAGCACGCTCGAGGTTCAGCTCGATGGCGTAGCCGACGAGATCGTCGCGCTCGAAGTGCGGCTGCCGGCGGTAGAGGATGTCGTGGTACGGCCAGTAGGCGCCCTGCGCGCCCGCGCAGCGCGCCGCCTCGTGGGCGGGAATGGCCAGCGCGTGCGAGGGCAGGGGGAAATCCTTGTAGATGAGCCTCACGCGGCCGTCAAACTCCTTCATCACCGTTTCCAGCGACCGCTGGACCTGCTTGCAGTACGGTCACTGGTAATCGGAGAACTCCACGATGGTCACCGCTGCCGTGGCGGGCCCCTTGGTCATGGTCGGGTCCACGGTGAGCCGATCCTGCGCGCCGGGCGCACGGCAGCCGAGGCCGAGCGCGAGCACGGCCGTGAGCCCGAACGCGATGGTGTAGACTCGCCGCGACGAAGGGGAAATCGCGAACCGCAGGCTCACGACGGGGGAGGATAACATATGCCGCCGGCACTCGACGCCGTCCTCGCTGCCTATCCCTCCTGGTCGCATCTCGTCGTACGACTGGCGCTCGGCGTGATCTTCTTCGCGCACGGGTCGCAAAAGGTGCTGGGCTGGTTCGGCGGCCCCGGCCTCTCCGGGACGATCAAGTTCATGGGCGGCCTGGGCGTGCCGCGCGCGGCGGCGGTGACGGCGGCCTTCATCGAGCTCCTCGGCGGCTGCGCGATGATCGTGGGCTTCCTGGCGCGCCCCGCCGCCGTCGGCATCATCGTGATCATGCTGGTGGCCATCGCCCAGGTGCACGGCAAGAACGGCTTCTTCCTGCAGGGCAAGACCGGGCCGGGCTACGAGTTCAACTTCGCGCTGATCGCCATGGCGCTCTCCATCCTGATCGGCGGCGCCGGCGTCCTCTCCATCGACCGCGCGCTCTCGATCGCCCTCGGCGGCGACTAGGCGCACGTGGGCTTCGTCTTCCGCGTCCTCATCAACGCCGCCGCCCTCTGGCTGGCCGCCCAGATCATCCCGGGCATCCGCCTCGCCGACGCCGCCTCGACGCTCTTCGCCGCGCTCGTGCTCGGGATCATCAACGCCATCGTGCGGCCCATCCTGATCTTCCTGACCCTGCCCATCACGCTGGTGACGCTCGGCCTGTTCCTCTTCGTGCTCAACGCGTTCTGCCTGTGGCTGACGTCGCGCATCGTGCCCGGCTTCGACGTGGAGGGGCCGCTGGCGGCGCTGCTCGGCGCCCTGGTGATCTCGATCGTGTCGTGGATCCTGACCGCGTTCCTGTCGGACCGCGGGCGCGTGGGCCGGATCGAGATCCGCCGGCTGCGGGATCCGCGAGCCTAACCCGCCATCGCCACCGCCTCGATCTCCACGCGCGCGTCGCGGATGAGCCGCGCGCACTCGAACGTCGTGCGGGCGGGCGGGTCCACCGGGAAGTAGGTGCTGAAGACCGCGTTCATCTCGGCCAGCTCGTCCACGTCCTTCATGTAGATGGTGACCTTCACCACGCGGTCGAGGGAGGAGCCCGCGGCGCCCAGGATGGCCTTCATGTTCTCGCAGACCTGGCGGGTCTCGGCGGCGATGCCGCCCGCGGCCAGCTTGCCGGTCCGGGGATCGTTGCCGAGCTGGCCGGAGAGGAACACCCAGTCCCCGGCCTTGATGGCCTGCGAGAGGGGGACCCGGGCCGGCGGGACCTTGTCGGTGTGCACGACTTCCTTGCGCATGAGGCGCCCTCCCTTGGATGATTGACGGGTCGCATGCGAACGCTCTGCGCCGCCGTCGCGATGGCCGCCGTGCTCGTGGGGTCGAGCGCCCCGCTCGCCGCCGAGCGCGCCGCGGTGCCTCCGGACTTCAGCCTCCGGGCGGAATACTACCCCCCGATTCCGAACGCGCCGAGCTGGGCACCGGGCGCCGAGCCTCCGGGCCTCAAGCGCTGGCACCCGTGGACGCTGACGCTCGGCGCCGACGGCCGCGCCGAGCAGGAGAGCAACCGCACCGTGCCGGGCAAGAAGAAGATCGTCCGCAAGAGCGTGCGGGTCTCGTCACGCGACCTCCAGCGGCTCGTCACGGAAGTCCGCCGCGCGAACTTCTACCTGCTGGCTCCGGAGTACGCGTTCGAGGTGACCCACCACCCGACGCTGGTGCTGCGCATCGCGATGGAGGGCCGCTCGCACGAGGTGACCATCTATGGGCCGGACCGTCTCAGGGGCCAGCCGGAGGTGGCGGCGTTCCTGAGGGTCTGGAACGAGACCCTCAGGATCGTGCCGGCACTGAACCCCGGGCAGCGCGCCGACTAGGCCGCGCGCCCGGAGTCTTCGGTGAGCGAGGTGATGATGTAGGTGCCCGACTTCTCGTCGCGCTCCAGGCTCACGATGCGCTGCTTGGCGGCTTCTTCCAGGAGCTTCGAGAACGTCGAGTAGCCGTAGTACGACTCGTTGAACGCGGGATTCTTGCGGATCATGGTCTGCTTCACCATCGAGCCCCAGAGCGTTTCCTTGTTCTCGCGCTGCAGGGCCTGGATGGCGTCGATGAGCTGCGCCATCGCCTCCGCCTTCTTCTCCGGCATCCCCGACAAGAGCCGCGTCTTCTTGGTATCGCGGATGAGGTCCTCGTAGAAGATGAACTCGTCGCAGTTGCCGACGAGCAGGTCGGACGACGACGACTTCACACCGAGGCCGATCACGTAGCGGTCGTTCTCCCGGAGCTTGCTGACGAGCGGCGAGAAATCCGAATCGCCCGACACCAGCGCGAACGAGTCGATGTGGGTCTTGCCGTACGCGAGGTCGAGGGCGTCCACCACCATGCGGATGTCGGCGGAGTTCTTGCCGCTGTAGCGGCTCTGGGGAACGTCGATCAGCTCGATGGCCCACTCGTGGAAGGGGCGCTTGTACTCCGTGAAGCGATTCCAGTCCGCGTAGGCGCGGCGGACGATGATCTTGCCCTTCTCCAGCAGGCGCTCCAGCACCAGCTTCAGCTCGAACTGCTTGTACTGCGCTTCCTTGACGCCGCGGGCGATGTTTTCGAAGTCCATGAACATCGCCAGCTTCCGCTCTCCATTCATCCGGGTTGTCCTTTCATTCGCTCTCCTTTCGGCGGAGTTGGGGTGTCCGTCCGGCTTCCATTATATTGACGGGCGGAGGTCCAGATGAAGAAACCCGACCCCGCTGTCGCCGACCGGGTCCCCCCCGGCCAGGCCCTGACCGAGAAGTGGCCGGTCCTGACCTACGGGCGGACCCCGCGCTTCGACCCCAAGCGCTGGACCTTCAAGTGTTACGGCCTGGTGGAGCGCCCCATCTCCTGGTCGTGGGAGGAGTTCCTCGGGCTGCCGCGGGTGACGGTGCGCTCGGACATCCACTGCGTGACGCGCTGGTCCAAGCTCGACAACGAGTGGGAGGGCGTGTCGGCGCGCTTCATCCTCGGAGAGGTGCGCCCGAAGCCGGAGGCGACGTTCGTCTTCCAGCACGCCGACCCCGATTACACCACCAACACGACGCTCGCCGACCTGCTGGACGACGACGTGGTCCTGGCCCTCAAGCACAACGGCAAGGACCTGGAGCCCGATCACGGCGGCCCGATGCGCCTGGTGCTGCCGAAGCTCTACTTCTGGAAGTCGTCGAAGTGGCTCCGCGCGTTCGAGTTCCTCGAGGTGAACCCGCCGGGCTTCTGGGAGCAGAACGGCTATCACATGCACGCCGACCCCTGGACGGAGGAGCGCTACTCCGACCAGGAGACGCGCGCCATGCAGCAGATGCGCGCCGAGGCCGCCCGCACGCTGCGGGAGCGCTAGATGGCCGTCCACGTCGAGCGCGCTGGCCCGGTCACCACCGTCGTGCTCGACCGGCCGGAGGCGCGCAACGCCGTGAACCGCGAGACGGCGCAGGCGCTCGCCGACGCCTTCCGCGCGTTCGAGGCCGACCCCGCCGCGCGCGTGGCCGTGCTCTGGGGCGCCCACGGCACCTTCTGCGCGGGCGCGGACCTCAAGGCCACGGCCAGCGGCAACACGCTGCGCCGCGAGCCGGAGGGTGACGGCCCGATGGGCCCGTCACGGCTGGCCCTTACCAAGCCGACCATCGCCGCCGTCTCCGGGTACGCTGTGGCGGGCGGGCTCGAGCTGGCGCTCTGGTGCGATCTCCGGGTGATGGAGGAGGACGCGGTGATGGGCGTGTTCTGCCGCCGCTGGGGCGTGCCGTTGATCGACGGCGGCACGGTGCGGCTGCCACGGCTGATCGGGCTCAGCCGAGCGCTCGACCTGATCCTGACTGGTCGGCCCGTAACTGCGCAAGAAGCGGAGCGTATCGGCCTCGCCAACCGCGTGGTGCCCAAGGGGCAGGCACGCGGGGCCGCCGAGGCGCTGGCAGCCGAGATCGCCGTGTTCCCTCCGCGCTGTGTCGTGAGCGATCGGCGCTCGGCCCACGAGAGCGTCGGCCTCACGCTGGAGGCCGCGATGCGCCGCGAGTACGACCTGGGCAAGGCCACGATCGACTCGGGCGAGAGCCGCAAGGGCGCGGCGCGGTTCGCCGCCGGCGCCGGCCGGCACGGGCGGTTCTAGGCCCGGTATGCGCATCCGCTTCTGGGGCACGCGCGGCTCGCTCGCCAAGCCCGGGCCGGACACGGTCCGGTACGGCGGCAACACCTCGTGCATCGAGGTGCGCGCCGCGGACGGCACGGTGATCGTGCTCGACTGCGGCACCGGCGCCCACGATCTCGGCCAGGCCCTGCTCGCGCCCGGCGAGCGCCCGCGGCGCGGCCACCTCTTGATCAGCCACACCCACTGGGATCACATCCAAGGCTTTCCGTTCTTCGGGCCACTGTTCGTGCCGGACACCGAGTGGGACGTCTACGCGCCGCGCGGGCTCAGTCACTCGCTCGAGGCGACGCTGGCCGGGCAGATGCAGTACGCGTACTTCCCCATCACGCTCGGCCAGATGGGCGCCACCATCCGCTATCACGACATCGACGAGGGCACGTTCGAGGCCGGGGGGGTCCGCGTGATCGCCCGCTACATGAACCATCCCGCCGTCACGCTCGGCTACCGGCTGGAGGCGGACGGCGTGGTGCTCGTCTACGCCACGGACCACGAGCCGCATTCCCCCCATCAGCTCGCGGCGCCGATCCACCACGAGGACCAGCGTCACGTGGACTTCCTCGCCGGCGCCGACCTCGTCGTCCACGACGCGCAGTACACCGAGGCCGAGTACCCGGCCAAGATGACCTGGGGGCATTCGCCGGCGACGCAGGCCGTGGACTTCGCCGTCGCGGCGCGGGCGCGGATGCTCGCGCTCTTCCATCACGACCCCGACCGGGACGACGACGGCGTGGACCGGCTCGTCGAGGTCTGCCGCGCCCGCGCGCGCAAGGCCGGCAGCCCGCTCGACATCTTCGCGGCCGCCGAAGGGCAGATGATCGACCTCGAGCCCGCCGAGGGCGCCGCCGGGACGTCGCCGGCCCCGGCGCGGGCGCCGGCGAGCACGCCGGCCGCGTCGTATCGCCCCGCCACGATCCTGATCGCCGACGACGAGGTGTACATCGTGGAGCTCCTGACGGAGACGCTCGGGCCCGGCGGCTTCCGGCTGCTCTGCGCCTACGACGGCAAGTCGGCGCTGGCCATCGCCCAGAGCGAGTATCCCGATCTCGTGCTGCTCGACTGGACGATGCCGGGCCTGGACGGCCTCGATGTCTGCCGCGCACTGCGCGCCTCCGACGACCCGCGGCTCAACGCGGTCCCGGTGCTGCTGGTGACCGCGCACGGAACCGCCGAGGAGACGGCGGTGGGGTTCGACGCGGGCGTGACCGACTACATCGTCAAGCCGTTCAAGTCCACGCACGTCCGCTCGCGCGTGGAGTCGTGGCTGATGCGGCGAAGGGGAGTGTAAGTCCGGCTCAGCGCGACACGCGGCTGACCCACCAGTGCACGACGCCCGCGCCCCCCAGGGCCACCATGCCCAGCACGACCCAGTGGATCTCGCCGCGCGGCTCCGTCTCGCGGTAGTGCACCAGCCCCACCACGATCAGCGCGCAGCCGAGCACGGCAGCGGCGTTGCGCGCGCCGCGCGCGTACTTGAGCCACGCGGGCTGCGAGCCGCCCACGGTGAGCGCGACGGCGAGCAGCACGATGGCGGCGACGCCGACGCCGCCGGTGAGGAGTCCCAGCACCCAGAGGGCCGTCGTCTGGGCCGCGACCTCGACGGGCCCGATCCAGAGCAGGTGGGCGACGAGCCATACGCCGACGATGCCGAGCGCGACGAAGCCGAGCGCGCGCGCCATGGCGCGGATTCTATCACCGGGGCCGCGCGGCCACCTGCTACGATCCGCCCGATGAGCGCCCACGGCCACGACCGCAGCACCGCCGCGGCGCGGTCGCGCCCCCTCCTGGTCCTCACCCTCGCGCTGACGACGGTCATGATGGTCGTCGAGTTCGTCGCCGGTCTCTGGACGGGAAGCCTCGCCCTGCTGGCCGACGCGGGGCACATGCTCACCGACGCCACGGCCCTGGCGCTGGCCCTGCTGGCGGTGTGGATCGCCGCGCGCCCGCCGACGCCGGCGAAGACGTACGGCTATTACCGCGCCGAGATCCTCGCCGCGGTGGCCAACGCGTTGCTCCTCTTCGCCGTGGCGGGCTCGATCATGGTGGAGGCGTGGCACCGGCTACGCGCGCCCGCGCCCGTGCTGGGCGGGGCGATGGCGGCGGTGGCCGCCCTCGGCCTCGCCGTGAACTTGATCGGCGCCTGGCTCCTGCACCGCGGCGCGCGCGAGAGTCTCACGGTGCGGGCGGCCTATCTCGAGGTGCTCGGCGACGCCCTCTCGTCGGTGGCCGCCCTCGTGGCGGGCGCCACGATCGTCATGACGGGCTGGACGGGCGCCGACCCGCTCGCCAGCGCGGTGATCGTGGCCCTCATCCTGCCGCGCTCGTGGAACCTGCTACGCCAGGCCGTCAACGTGCTCCTGGAGGGCACGCCCGCGCACCTGTCGCTGGCCGAGATCGAGGCGGCCATGACCGGCGTGAGCGGCGTCCGCCGGGTCCACGACCTCCACGTGTGGACGCTCACCTCCGGGCGCGAGGCCATGAGCGCCCACGTGGTGGTGGACGACGTGCGCGAGAGCGACCGGCTCCTGGGCGCGCTGCACGCGGTCCTGCACGCGCGCTTCGGTATCGACCACACGACGATTCAGCTGGAGACGGCGCCGCCGGAGGTACTGCGGATCAAGGGGCGAGAGGACTAGGGCAGCGAGCGCGCGCGGTACGACACGACTCTCTCGGAGCCGTGACGGCGGATGACGCGCGCGAGGTGCGGCGCGTCGTGGAGGCCGACGACGTCGGCAACGGCCTCGGCCTTGGTCTCGCTCTCGCGCAAGAGCGTCCGCGCCGCCTCGATCTTCACGTGGGTCACGTACTCGCGGGCCGTCATCTCCAGCTGGTCGGCGAACGCGCACGCCAGCTCCCCGGGGGTGACGCTGACCGTGGCCGCTATCGACTCGACGGTGACGCGGCGGTAGCTCGCGGCGACCTGGGCGATGGCCTGGGGCACCGGACTCGCGAAGCGGCGCACGCCGTGGTGGCGCACCGCGAAGGCCTCGACGATCTCCCGCAGCAGCGCCTCGAAATCGAGGGGCCGCCCGTCGGCGACGACGAGCCGCGCGTCGGCCGCGCGCGCGCGAACCGCCCCGGCGGTGGCCTCGTCGCCCACCACGACGACGTCGGGCAGCCGGCGAGCCAGGACGGCCAGGGCCGTGGCGGTTCCGGCGACGGCGTCCACGCGGCCCCGCGTGCGCAGCGCCACGGCGAGGCCGGCGCGGAAGCCAAGGTCCCCGCTGACGAGCAGCGCGTGGGGCAGGGTGCCCGAGCGGCGCGGCGCCGGCTCGTCGTCGCCGACGTCCTGGCCGGTCAGTCGCCGGATGATCAGGTCCAGCTCGACGTTGTCGAACGGCTTGGTCAGGTAATCGCGCGCGCCGAGCCGCAGCGCGGCGAGCGCCGTGCGTGAGTCGTTGACGGCGCTCACCATCACCACGTTGGTCTCGATGCCGAGGCGCTGCAGCGCGTCGAGCACGCCGAGGCCGCTCAGGCCCGGCAGGATCATGTCGAGGAGGACGACGTCCACGGTGCGCTGCTGGAGGAGGTCGAGGGCGGAATGACCGTCGGATGCGGTGAGGACTTCGCAGCGCGCTTCCAGGATCGCCTGGTAGGCGCCGAGGATATCCGGATCGTCGTCGACGGCCAAGACTACTGGACGGATAGTCACGGCACTCCTGACTATAGCAAGCCCGCGGGGGCCCGCGCAGCGGCGTATATTTGGGAGGCCATGGCAACCACATATCCGTTGACCGATCGCGCGATCGTGCTCAAGCCAGAAGACGATGTCGCCGTCGCGAAGGCGCCGCTCCAGAAGGGTGCGCTGATGCAAGACGGCGGCCACACAATCGAAGTGCGTGAAGACATCAAGCCCGGCCACAAGATCGCCCGGCGTGGTGTCAAACGTGGCAGCGCGGTGCGTCGTTACGGCCAGGTGATCGGCTTTGCCACCCAGGACATCGCCGTCGGCGAGCACGTCCACACCCAGAACCTCGACATCGGCGAATTGGCGGCGGATCGATACCAAGTCGGCGTCGACGTTACTCCCGTCGAGTTCTACCCGGCTGACAGAATGCGTCATTTCGATGGTTACGCGCGAGAGGATGGTCGAGTTGGCACTCGAAATTATGTCGCGATCATCTCCGGGGTCAACTGCTCGGCCAGCGTCAGCCAGTTCGTGAAGGAGAAATTCCGCGACGTCCAGAGGGACTACCCGAACATCGACGGCGTACTGGCCATCACCCACAAGTCGGGCTGCGGCACCAAGCTCTTCGGCGAGGACCACCTGGCGCTCCAGCGCGTGCTGGCGGGCTACGCCAAGCATCCGAACGTCGCGGCCTACATCCTGATCGGCCTCGGCTGCGAGGTGAACCAGGCCGCGGTCATGGTCGAGCGCCAGAAGATGTCCGTGCCCGGCCATCCCGAGCGCAAGCCGTTCCTCGTCAACATCCAGGAGGCGGGCGGGATCCGGAAGACCGTCGAGCGCGCGGCGGCCGAGGTCGCCAAGCTCTTGCCCATCGCCAACGAGGCCAAGCGGACGAAGCAGCCCGTGTCGGAGATCTGCCTGGCCACGAACTGCGGCGGCTCCGATGCCAACAGCGGGATGACGGCGAATCCGGCGCTCGGCTGGGCGGTGGACGAGCTGGTGCGGTACGGCGGCACCGGCGTGCTGGCCGAGACGCCCGAGATCTACGGCGCCGAGCACCTGCTGATCCGGCGGGCCATCAACGAGGGCGTGGCCAAGAAGCTCGTCGATCGCTATAAATGGTGGGAGTGGTATTGCCGCGGCATTGAAGCGATGGATAACAATCCTGCTCCTGGAAACAAAGCAGGAGGAATCACCACCGTCTTCGAAAAATCCCTCGGCGGCGTCACCAAGGGCGGCACCACGCCGATGATGGACGTGTTCATGTACGGCGAGCCGATCACCACGCGCGGCTTCGTCTTCATGGACACGCCGGGCCACGATCCCGTGTCGATCACCGGCCTCGTGGCCGGCGGCTGCAACCTCATCTGCTTCACCACCGGGCGCGGCTCGGTCTTCGGCTGCAAGCCCGTGCCGTCGATCAAGCTCGCCACCAATTCGCTCATGTACCGGCATCTCGAAGAGGACATGGACATCAACTGCGGCGTGATCCTCGAGGGCACGCCGCTCCCCGTCGTCGGCCGGCAGATCTTCGAGGAGATCGTCGCCGTCGCCTCCGGCAAGCCGTCGAAGAGCGAGCTCTCCGGTGTCGGTGAGGAGGAGTTCGCGCCCTGGATCATCGGCCCGGTGATGTAGGGTGAGGCGGCTCGCCGCGGCACTCGCGCTGGTGCTCGCGGCGTCGCTCGCCGCCGCCGCGCAGCCGTCGGGGAAGGTGCCGCGGGTCGGCGTCCTCTATCTCGTCTCGCCGACCTCGAGCGCCGGCGCGCCGGCCGTCGAGGCTTTTCGCAGCAGCCTGCGAGAGCTCGGGTACGTCGAGGGGCGGACGCTCATCATCGAGCCGCGCTCGGCGGAGGGGCGCGCCGACCGCCTGCCCGCGCTGGCCGCCGACCTCGTCGCCCGCAAGGTGGACGTCATCGTCACCGGCGGCGGCAACGTCTCGACGCTGGCC
This sequence comes from Candidatus Methylomirabilota bacterium, assembly GCA_036002345.1. Classification (GTDB taxonomy): domain Bacteria; phylum Methylomirabilota; class Methylomirabilia; order Rokubacteriales; family CSP1-6; genus AR12. The sequence continues at coordinate 25,806 of DASYTM010000048.1, forward strand.
GCGCGCAAGGCGACGTCGACGATCCCCATCGTCATGAGCGTCAGCCTGGGGGCCGTGGAGGCCGGCCTCGTCCAGAGCCTCGCTCGCCCCGGCGGGAACGTGACGGGACTGAGCGTGCCGCGTGAGCTCGGCGCCAAGCAGCTCGAATTGCTCCGCGAGCTCGTGCCCGGCGTCTCGCGCGTGACGGCCATCGTGCGCCCGGGGCTCGCCACGGCGGAGCAGCGGGCCCAGGGCAAGGCGATGGTGAAGGAGTTCTTGCAGGTCGCCCTCGAGTACGTGGACGTCGAGGAGCCCGAGCAGCTGCCGGCGGCGCTGGCGGCGGCGCGCGCATCGCGGCCAGGCGCGGTGCTCGTCGGGCCCGACCCGCTGTTCTTCCAGCAGCGGGACCAGGTGCTCGAGTTCGCGCGGACCACGCGGCTGCCCGTCATGTACCCGTTCCGGGATTTCGTAGACGCCGGGGGGCTCATCTCGTACAGCCTGAACGCGCGCGAGGCGTTCCGGGGTGCCGCGCGCTACGTCGACCGGATCCTCAAGGGCGCCAAGCCGGCCGATCTCCCCGTCGAGGAGCCGACGAAGTACGAGCTGGTGATCAATCGCAAGACGGCCAAGGCGCTGGGCCTGACCATTCCTCAGTCGCTGCTGCTGAGAGCGGACGAAATCATCGAGTGATCGCTACGCGAACGGGCTTCCGTCGCCTCGCCCCCTGATCAGGGCGTCGAGGCGCGCGATGAGAGCCCTGATCTCGCTGGTGAGCGAACGCTGGCCCTCGACGTGCCGGCGAAATGTCTTCAGTCACAGACACCCGGGTAGAATCGGCGCAGGATGCAGAGCCTGCGGGCGGCGACGATCCTCCTTCTTCTCGTGCTGGCGTCGGCCCCCGGTCGCGCCATCGCCGACGATCTCGCCCGCGCGCGCGACCTCGACGCCAAGGCTGCGGCGGCGTTTCGCGACGGGCGCGTGACGGAGGGCGTAGCGCACGCGCGTGAGGCGCTCGCGATCCGCGAAAAGGCGCTGGGGCCCGACCACCTCGACGTCGCGGCGAGCCTCGACACGCTCGCCGTGCTCCTCCGCCGCGCCGGCGACTATCCCGGCGCGCTGCCGGCCCAGCGGCGCGCCGTCGCCATCCGCGAGAAAGCGCTCGGCCCCGACGACCCGCTGCTCGCCGCCACGCTGAACAACCTCGCCCGCCTGCTGCGCGAGATGGGCGACTACCCGGGCTCGCGATCGGCCTACGACCGCGCGCTGGCCATCCGCGAGCGTGTGCTGCCCGCCGAGCATCCGGACATCGCCCAGAGCCTCAACGGCCTCGGCGCGTTGCTCCAGATCATGGGCGACCACGCCGGGGCGCGGCCGCTCTTCGAGCGCGCGCTGCGCATCCGCGAGCAGGCCCTCGGCCCGAGCCATTCCGACGTCGGCCTGGTACTGACCAACCTCGCGTCGCTCTCGGCGGCGACGGGGGACTGGATGGGCGCCCGGCGCTACGAGGAGCGCGCGCTCGCCATCGCCGAGCGTGCGTACGGGCCGGAGCATCCCGAGGTGGCGACGAGCCTCGCCAACCTCGCGGGCGCCCTGCGCGCCCTCGGCGACTTTCCGGGCGCGCTCGCGCGCTACCACCGCGCTCTGGCCATCCGCGAGAAGATGCTCGGCCCGCAGCACTTCGAGGTCGCTCAGACGCTGGCCAATCTCGCCGCGCTGGAGTTCGCGGTGGGCGATTACACGGCGGCCCGCCCCCACGCGGAGCGCGCGCTTGCGATCCGCGAGCGGGTGTTCGGTCGCGCGCACGTGGAGGTCGCGCAGAGCCTCGATGCGCTCGCGGTGATCCGGCGCGCCACCGGCGATCACGCCGGCGCGCGGCCGCTGGAGGAGCGCGCGCTGGCCATCCGCGAGACCGCGCTCGGGCCCGCGCACCCGGAGGTCGCGGCGAGCCTGAATACCGTCGCGGGCGGGCTCGTGATGACGGGTGATCTCGCCACCGGGCGGCGCCACTACGAGCGCGCGCTGGCCATCCGCGAGCAGGCGCTGGGCGCCGCGCACCCCGACGTGGCGGTGAGCCTGACCAATCTCGGCATGCTCGCGTGGCTGGAGGGCGACTTCGCCGGCGCGCGGCGGTTCCACGAGCGCGCGCTCCGGATCCGTGAGCAGGCGCTCGGCCCCGAGCACCCCGACGTCGCGTGGAGCCTCGATCATCTGGGCTCCGTGCTCCCGCGGCTGGGCGCCGCCGCGGCCGCCCGTCCTTTATATGAGCGCGCGCTGGAGATCCGGGAGAAGACCCTCGGCCCCGAGCATCCCGACGTGGCCGTCTCCCTCGGCAACCTCGCCGGCGCGCTGGAGGCCGCCGACGCCGCGCGGGCGCGCGCGCTCCGCGAGCGGGCGCTGGCCATCGCGCGGAAGACCGGTGCCCCCGAGCTCACGTGGCGGCTCGCCGTCGGTCTCGGGCGCCTGAACGAGCGGGCGGGGGACGCGGCCGCCGCGCTGCCCCTCTATCGCGAGGCGGTGCGCACGCTCGAGGGGCTGGCCGGCCAGTTCGACGCCGAGGAGGCGCGCCGGCAGTACCTCGCCGCCGGCGACCGCGTGGACGCCTACGAGGCGCTGGCGAGCCTGCTGCTACGCCTGCACCAGCGCGAGCCGGGGGCGGGTTACGAGGCCGAGGCGTGGGCCGTGCTCGACGCGCGCCGGGGGCGCGTCGTCGCCCAGGCGCTCGGCGGAGCGCGGGTGAAGATCGCCGATCCCAAGTTGCGCGCGGAATCCGACCTGGTGCAGTGGAAGCGCGACATGGCGCTGGCCCTGGAGCGCGCGCTCCGCGAGGAGCAGGCCAAGGCGCCGGCCGAGCTCGAGCCCGAGCGCGTGCGCGCCCTCACCGCGCGGCTCGCCCAGACCAAGAGCGAGTACCTGGCGGAGGTCACGGCCTTTCTCGCGCGCTATCCGCAATACAAGGCGCGCTTCGTCGAGCAGCAGACGGTGGATCCGAAGCTGCTCGCGAAGTTCGCCGACCGGCTGCCCGCCGGCACGCTGGCCGTGCAGTACTTCGCCGCGCCGGACAGCCTCTACGTGTTCGTCGTCGCCCCCGGCCGCTTCGAGGTGAAGCGCCGCGCGGTGGCGCAGGCGGAGCTGTATGGCCTCGTCAAACGGTATCGCGAGCGGCTCGAGCGCGCGGCGACCGAGCACCTGCCGTGGACCGACGACGGCTCCGAGGCGTACCGCCGCGAGGTCGCGCCGCTCCGTGACCTCACCGCCGCGCTCGCCGAGCACCTGCTGGGCCCGATCGCCGCCGACCTCGACGCCCACGCGAATCTCGTCGTGATCCCGAACGACCTGCTGCTCTACCTGCCGATCCACGCGCTGACCCGCGGGGGGCGCTTCCTGGCCGAGACCCACCGCGTCTCCTACGTCACCCAGCTCGAGCTGTTCGACCTGCTCGGCGCGGCCACGACGGCGGCGGGCGCGCCGCTGCTCGCCCTCGCCAACCCCGACGGCACGCTGCCGGCGGCGACGCGCGAGGTGCGCGCGGTGAGCGGCATCCGCGCGGGCACCGTCGCGCTGGAGGGCGAGCGCGCGACCAAGGCCGCGTTCCTGGGCATGGCGCCGCGCTTCGGCGACCTGCACCTGGCCACGCACGGCGTGCTCGATCCCGCGCGGCCCGAGCGGTCCTATCTCCTGATGGCCGGCGCCGACGAGGCGGCGCGGCGGCTGGGCGTGGAGGAGATCGCGGGGCTCTCGCTGCCCCGCGGGCTGGCGATCCTGTCGGCCTGCGAGACGGCCGTCGGCGAGCAGGTCCCCGGCGCGGCGCTGGTGACGCTGGCGGCGGCCTTCAGCCAGGCCGGCGCGCAGTCGATCGTGGCCTCGCTGTGGAAGGTCAACGACGTGGCCACCCGCGATTTCATGGTGGCCTTCCACCGGGCGCTCGGGCGCGCGCCGCGCGCGCAGGCGATCCAGGAGGCCCAGCTGGCCGTGCTGCGCCAGGCGCGCAGCGCGCACCCGTTCTACTGGGCGCCATTCATCTTGATCGGCGCGCGCTGAATCGCTCATACTCGGAGAAGGGCCGCGCGCCGGCGTGGCCGGAGGAGATGGCGATGAGTCACGCCCTGTTGCGGGTCCTGCTCCTCTCCGCTGTCGCGCTCGCGGCGCTTCCCGCGTCCATCTCGGCCCAGATCTCCACACGCCTCGGCGTCGTGACCACGCTCGTCGGCGACGCGACGATCGCGCGGCCCGCGGGCGCGCCGCGCGCGATCAAGTTCAAGGACGAGGTCTTCCCGGGCGACACCATCCGCACCGCCGACGGCGCGCTCGTCCGCGTGCTCGTGCGCGGCAGCACGCTGGTCGCGATCGGGCAGACGTCCACCGCCAGCCTCGTCGCCGACGCCGCCCGCTCCACCGTGCGGCTGGACGCCGGCTCGGTCTCCCTCGTGGTGCGCGGCGAGAAGCCCGCGCCTCTGGACGTCGTGACGCCGCAGGGCACGGCGAGCGCGCGCGGCACCGCCTTCGCGGTCTTCTACATGGACAAGACCCTGCACGTCCACGTCACGGAGGGTTCGGTGACGCTCCGCCCGTCCCAGAGCGCCGGGGTCATCGAGCTCAAGCTCCTGCAGTCCGTGTCGGTGGCCGCCGACGGGAAGGTGGGGCCGGTCGTCGCGATGACCCGGGAGCAGGCCGACAGCCTGATGAAGGACTTCCGCCTGGTGCCGGCGCACCCCGACGCGCCGTCGGAGACGGTCAAGGCGCTCGGCGAGCGCGGCGCGTCGGAGGCGGAGAAGGAAGCGAAGGCGCTGCGCGATCAGGGCGTGCGGGGCCTGCCGAGGACGGACGACCCGTCACGCCGGCCCGTGGTACCGATCCAGCCCGACGTGCGGCCGTCGCAGACGCCGAAAGCCTGCTGCTGAGGCGCTTCGCTAT
>DASYTM010000049.1:0-11516 GCA_036002345.1 Candidatus Methylomirabilota bacterium
GTGATGATCACCCGCGCCTCGCCCTTCTTTTTGGCCATGGTCCTCCCTTGAGGGTGCCCCCTGCCCCAAAGCGGCAGGGGGCGGGTGAAAAGCTACTTGAGGATCTCGGAGACGACGCCGGCGCCGACGGTGCGGCCGCCCTCGCGGATGGCGAAGCGCAGGCCGGCCTCGACGGCGACGGGTTCGATCAGGGTGATGGTCATCTGGACGTTGTCGCCGGGCATGACCATCTCGGTGCCCGGGGGGAGCTCGACCGTGCCGGTCACGTCGGTGGTGCGGACGTAGAACTGGGGGCGGTAGCCGTTGAAGAAGGGGGTGTGGCGGCCGCCCTCCTCCTTGGAGAGGACGTAGACCTCGGCCTTGAAGACGGTGTGCGGGGTGATCGAGCCCGGCTTGGCCAGGACCTGGCCGCGGAAGATCTCCTCGCGCTCGACCCCGCGCAGCAGGCAGCCGACGTTGTCGCCGGCCTGGCCCTCGTCGAGGGTCTTCTTGAACATCTCGACCCCGGTCACGACCGTCTTGCGGGTCTGGCCGAAGCCGACGATCTCGACCTCCTCGCCGACCTTCACGCGCCCCCGCTCGATCCGCCCGGTCACGACCGTGCCGCGGCCCTTGATGCCGAAGACGTCCTCGATCGGCATCAGGAAGGGCCGGTCGACCGCCCGCTCGGGGGTCTTGACGTAGGAGTCGACCGCCGCCATCAGCGCCAGGATCGGCGCGTACTCGGGGGCGCCCGGGTCGGTCGAGCCCGACTCCAGCGCCTTGAGCGCCGAGCCGCGCACGATCGGGATGTCGTCGCCGGGGAAGTTGTACTTGGAGAGCAGCTCGCGCAGCTCCAGCTCGACCAGCTCGAGGAGCTCGGGGTCGTCCATCATGTCGACCTTGTTGAGGAAGACGACCACGTAGGGCACCTCGACCTGCCGGGCCAACAGGATGTGCTCGCGGGTCTGCGGCATCGGCCCGTCCGGGGCGGCCACGACCAGGATCGCCCCGTCCATCTGGGCCGCGCCGGTGATCATGTTCTTGATGTAGTCGGCGTGGCCGGGGCAATCGACGTGGGCGTAGTGGCGGTTGTCGGTCTCGTACTCGACGTGGGCGATCGCGATCGTGATCCCGCGGGCCCGCTCCTCGGGGGCGTTGTCGATCGAGTCGAAGGCGCGGAACTCCGCCTCCCCCCGCAGCGCCAGCACCTTGGTGATCGCCGCCGTCAAGGTCGTCTTGCCGTGGTCGATGTGCCCGATCGTCCCCACGTTCACGTGCGGCTTCGTCCGCTCGTACTTGGCCTTGGCCATTCGCTGCTACCTCCCGTGCGCGCGCGTCGTCGGGGTAACTGTTCTGGAGCCCATGTCCGGGATTGAACCGGAGACCTCGCCCTTACCAAGGGCGTGCTCTGCCAACTGAGCTACATGGGCAATACGGTTGTCGTGAGTCGCGAACATCTCACGCCGAATGTCCGCCATCGCAGCCACACGCATCTCGCTCAGGCCACCCATCGGAGCCACGCGCGCCTCGCTCAGGCCACCCTCGATTCGACCCGCACTCCGACTCGTCGATACAGTGGAGCGGGAAACGGGATTCGAACCCGCGACCCCCAGCTTGGAAGGCTGGCGCTCTACCGCTGAGCTATTCCCGCCCGAGTAGTTGGTGGGGAGGGGAGGATTTGAACCCCCGAAGGCGTCCGCCAGCAGATTTACAGTCTGCCCCCTTTGGCCACTTGGGTACCTCCCCGAACCTGCCGGCATGCGATGAGAACCTCTCGGCTGTATGCGGAAAAGCTGGCGCTGGCGGGAGGATTTGAACCCCCGACCCACTGCTTACAAGGCAGTTGCTCTGCCCCTGAGCTACGCCAGCACGGACAAAGTTCCAATTTAGGTTCGACTTCTTGATAAGTCAAGCAGTTTGACGACGCTGGCGAGTCACCTCGTAGCAAAGAACGGCGGCCGCCGCCGCCACGTTCAGAGACTCGGCGACGCCGGCCATCGGGATGGCGAGAACGACGTCGCAAGCTCGGGCCACGAGGGGCCGCAACCCCTCCCCCTCGCTACCCAGCACCAAGCATACAGGACCGCGTAAGTCCGCCGACCACGGGGCCACGCCCTCACCCGGCGCCGCGCCGTAAACCCAAGTCCCTGTTTTCTTGATCGTTTCGAGCGCGGACACGAGGTTGGTCGCGCGGGCCACCGGCACCCGTTCGAGGGCTCCCATCGCGGTTCGCGCGGCGGCGTCGGTGAGCCCGACCGCGTGGTGCTTGGGGATGACCACGCCGTGGACGCCGAAGGCCTCGGCGGTGCGGAGGATCGCTCCGAGGTTGCGCGGGTCCTGGATCTGGTCGAGGACCAGGTAGAAGGGCGGCTCGCCTCCCTCGACCGGGGCGGCCAGGAGATCCTCGAGGTCGACGTACTCGGCGGCGGTGACCCGGGCCACGACCCCCTGGTGCTCCGGCGAGCCGGCCATCGCCGTGAGCTGGTCGCGGGTCCGGAACGAGACCTTGACGCCCGCGCGGCGCGCGAGGGCGACGACTTCGCCGAGCGGGCCGCGGCCGCCCGCCAGGACCGCGATCTCGTCCGCGCGCCGGCCGCTGCCCCGCAGCAGCGCGAGCACGGGATTGCGGCCGTAGACGCGGCCCTCGGCCATCAGCCGCTCTTGCGCGTCAGCCGCGGACCGCTCGGCGTGTCCTCCACCAGCCAGCCGAGCCGCTGGATCTCCACGCGCAGCTCGTCGGAGCGCCGGAAGTCCCGGCGCGCGCGCGCCTCGACGCGCTCGGCCACCAGCCGCTCGACCTCCGCGGGCGGCCCACCCGCCGCCACGTCGCGGTCGAGCAGGCCGAGCACGCGCGCCAGCCGCACGAGCTCGCCGACGCCGGCGACGAACCCGGCGCGCGCGTCAGGCGTGTCGAGCCCGCGGTCGCGCGCGTCGGAGAGCGCGCGCGCGAAGTCGAAGAGCACCGCGAGCGCCTGCGGGGTGTTGACGTCGTCGTCCATGGCGGCGCCGAAGCGCGCGTCGAAGCCGGCGAAGGCCGTGGGCACCGACGGCGCGGGGGCGCCGAGCGCGGAGGCGTCGTCCACCAGGCGCGTCAGCCGCGAGAGGGCACGGGCGCTCTCGTGCACGCGCTCTTCGGACCACTCGAGCTGGTTGCGATAGTGCGTGCCGAGCATCCAGAGCCGCAGCGCCTCGCGGTCGTGGCGCTCGAGCATGGCGCGGATCGTCAGCGTGTTGCCGAGCGACTTCGACATCTTCTCGGCGCCGAAGTTCACCATGCCGTTGTGCAGCCAGTATTTCGCGAACGGGGCGCCGCGGTCGGCCTCCGACTGCGCGATCTCGCACTCGTGATGCGGGAAGATCAGGTCCGTGCCGCCGCCGTGGATGTCGAAGGGCTGGCCGAGATAGCGGGTGGCCATCACCGAGCACTCGACGTGCCAGCCCGGCCGGCCGGGTCCCCACGGGCTCGGCCACGACGGCTCGCCGGGCTTGGCGGCCTTCCACAGCGCGAAGTCGCGCGGGTCGCGCTTGCGCTCGTCGACCTCGACGCGCGCGCCGGCGAGCAGGTCTTCGAGGTTCTTGCCCGACAGCTTGCCGTACGGCGGAAAGCGGCGGATCTCGAAGTACACGTCCCCGTCCACCACGTAGGCGACGCCCTTGGCGATGAGGCGCTCGATCAGCGCGATCATCCCGTCGATGTGCTCCGTCGCCTTCGGCGCGACGGTCGGCAGCTTCACGCCCAGCGCCTCCATGTCGCGCGCCTCGGCGTCGATGTAGCGCTGCGCGATCTCGTTCGCGGAGACGGCCTCCTGGTTGGCGCGGTTGATGATCTTGTCGTCGACGTCGGTGTAGTTCCGCACCGTCGTCACCCGAAAGCTCTTGTGCGCCAGCCAGCGGCGAATCACGTCGAAGGCGACCGCGCTGCGCGCGTGCCCGATGTGCGAGTAGTCGTACGGCGTCACGCCGCAGACGTACATCCGCACCTCGCCCGGCGTCACCGGGACGAGCTCCTCCTTGCCGCGCGTCATCGTGTTGTAGACCCTCACGCCACGTCTCGGATCACAGGTTCGCCTCGCCTTCGACTGCGGCTCACACTTCCACACTGACCACGGCCATCGCCGCGATGCCTTCCCGGCGCCCGAGCAGGCCGAGCCCCTCGGGGCTTTTTGCTTTGACGCTCACCGCGTCCACGTGGATTCCGAGCGTGTCGGCCAGCCGCTTGGCCATCTCCGGCAGGAGCGGCGCCAGCTTCGGCGCCTGGGCGAGCACGGTGGCGTCCACGTTGACGAGCCGGCCGCGGCGCGCCGTGACCAGGTCGAGGGTGGCCTTCAGGAGCACGAGGCTCGACACGCCCTTGTAGCGCGGGTCGGTGTCCGGGAAGTGCCGGCCGAGGTCGCCGAGGGCCAGCGCGCCCAGGAGCGCCTCGGCGACGGCGTGCGTGAGCACGTCGGCATCCGAGTGGCCGGCGAGCCCCACCTCCGACGGCACGGTGACGCCGCCGAGCACCAGCGCGCGCCCGGCCACGAGCGGGTGCAGGTCGAAGCCGAAGCCGACGCGCGTCGTCACCGCAGCGTGCCGCGTGCCCGGCGCAGATCGTCCGGCGTGGTGATCTTCACGTTGCCGACGAGGCCGGGGACCACGCGCACGGGATGGCCGAGGCGCTCGACGAGCATCGCGTCGTCCGTGCCGGCCACGCCGTCGCGGCGGGCCTTGTCGTGCGCCTCGCGCAGGACGGCGGCGCGGAAGGCCTGCGGCGTCTGCACCGCCCACAGCCCCGCGCGCTCGACCGTCGCCTCGACGAGGCCGTCGCGCACGCGCTTGACCGTCTCGGCCACGGGCAAGGCGCAGATCGCCGCGCCGTCGGCGCGCGCGGCGGCCAGCACGGCGTCGATGAGCGCGCGCGTGATGAACGGGCGGACGGCGTCGTGCACCAGCGCCAGCGCGATGCCGGGCGGCGACGCCTCCAGGGCCAGCCGCACCGACTCCTGGCGGGTGGCGCCGCCCGCGACCACCTGGACGCCGTGGCCCAGCAGCCGGCGGGCGCGCGCAACGTGCGCCGCGGGCGCGGCGACGACGATGGCGGCCACGCGCGGGTGCCGGTGGAAGTGGCGCACGGTGGCGGCGAGGATTGCCTCGCGGCCGACACGCAGGAACTGCTTCGGCGTCCGGCGGCCGAGGCGCGTGCCGGTGCCGCCGGCGGGAATGAGCACCGCGACGTCACGCATCGCGGCTCCCGCCCGGATCCCCGTCGCCGCGCGGCCGCGCGAACACCATGCGGCCCGCCGACGTCTGCAGTGCGCTCGTCACCACCACCGGCACCTCCTGGCCGAGCAGCTTGCGGCCCTGCTCGACGACGACCATCGTACCGTCCTCGAGGAACCCCACGCCCTGTCCCGGCTCCTTGCCCTCGCGCAGCACCTGCACGCGCAGGCTCTCGCCGGGGAGGACCACGGGCTTGAGCGCGTTGGCGAGATCGTTCACGTTGAGCACGCCGACGCCGGAGAGCTCCGCCACGCGATTGAGATTGTAGTCGGTGGTGACGATGCGCGCGCCGCCGCGCCGCGCCAGCTCCACGAGCTTGGCGTCCACCTCGGCCACCTCCAGCACGTCGGCGTCCACGATCTCCACGGCGCCGGCGAGCCGCTGGAGGATCTCGAACCCGCGCCGTCCCCGGGTGCGCCGGAGCGGATCGGCGCCGTCGGCGAGCCGCTGGATCTCCGCCAGCACGAAGCGCGGCACCAGCAGCGGGCCCTCGACGAAGCCCGCCGCCGCGACGTCCGCGATTCGCCCGTCGATGATCGCCGAGGTGTCGAGCAGCTTCGGCCCGCCGGCGAGGCGCTCGGCGGCGGCGGGCCGCGGCGCGCCGCGCAGCGCGACGGCGATGTCCAGTCCGACGGCCGCCGCGCCCGCCGCGGCTCCGGCCAACGCCATGGCGCCGACGGGCAGGCGGAGCGCCGCCCCGAGGGCCGCGCCCGCCACCGCCGCGCACAGCACGACGAGGAGCCGGACGGCCGTGAGGCTCAGGGGAGGAGCGCCTCGAGAGCCTCGCTCACCGTGGCCACGCCACGGATGCCGAGCGGCGCCGCGCGCAGCTCGGCGACGGCGCTCTTCGGGACGACGGCGGAGCGGAAGCCGAGCTGGGCCGCGGCGCGAAGCCGCGTCTCGATGCCGGCCACCGCGCGCACCTCGCCGGTGAGCCCGACCTCGCCGAGCACGACCACGTCGCCGGGCAGCGGGCGCTCGAGGTAGGACGACGCCGCGGCCAGCACGATCGCGAGGTCCGCGGCGGGCTCGACGACGCGGCCGCCGCCCGCGACGTTGACGAAGACGTCCTGGTTGCCGATGGGCATCTGCGCGCGCTTCTCGAGCACGGCGAGGAGCAGGCAGACACGGTTGTAGTCGGCGCCGAGCACGGTGCGGCGCGGCGTGCCGAAGGAGGCGCGGGAGACGAGCGCCTGCAGCTCCAGCAGCATCGGCCGCGTGCCCTCGAGGCTCGCCACGACGACCGAGCCCGGCGCGTCCACGGGACGCTCGGAGAGGAAGAAGCCGGAGGGGTTCGCGACCTCCACGAGCCCGCGCTCGGCCATCTCGAAGACGCCGATCTCGTTGGTGGAGCCGAAGCGGTTCTTCACGGCGCGCAGCACGCGGTAGGCGTGGTGCTGCTCGCCCTCGAAGTAGAGGACGGTGTCCACGAGGTGCTCGAGCACGCGCGGGCCGGCGATGGCGCCGTCCTTGGTGACGTGGCCCACGAGGAACGTCGCGAGCCCGCGCCCCTTGGCCTGCATCATCAAGCGCGCCGCGCACTCGCGCACCTGCGCCACCGAGCCGGGCGCGGACTCGAGGTCGGGGAGGAAGACCGTCTGGATCGAGTCCACGATCAGCGCGTGGGGCTTCACGTCGTCGAGCGCGGCCTGCACGGCGTTGAGGTCGTTCTCGGCCCACAGCAAGAGCCCGTCGCCCGCGATGCCGAGCCGGTCCGCGCGCATCTTCACCTGCGCCGCGGACTCCTCCGCCGAGACGTAGAGGACCGGCGGCCTGGTCTTCGCGAGGGCGCGCGCGGCTTGAAGCAGCAGCGTACTTTTGCCCGCGCCCGGTTCCCCACCGATCAGCACGAGCGAGCCGCGCACGACGCCGCCGCCGAGCACACGATCGAGCTCGGCGATGCCCGTCGGCAGCCGGTCGCCGGATTCGAGAACGACGTCCTTCAGCGGCTGCGGGCGGCCGGACGACGGCGCGCCCGCGCGCCGGCCACCGCGCGCCGGCGCCTCCGCGCGCTCTTCCACCAACTGCACGTACGCGCCGCTGCCGCGCAGGCAGTCGGGGCACGTGCCCGGCTTCGGGCTGGCGAAGCCGCACTCCTGGCAGCGATAGACCGACGTCGCGCGCGGGCTCATTCGCCCTCTTTCGGCTTGGCGCCGCTCCCGCCGAGGCTCTTGAGCAGGCCGCGGAGGAGGAACGAGCGCTGGGCGCCGTCGAGGATCGCCACGAGGCGCTCGTACACGGTCGGGTCCGCGATGAGGGCGCCGAGCGTGCCCTCGCCCTCGTTGATCTTCGCGGTGATCTCCTTGAGGTTCGCGAGCGCCGCCTGCAGATCGCGCGAGGCCTGCCGGATGCTCGCGTCGGCGGGCTCGTCCTTGATGAGGCCGCCGAGCGTCCCCTTGCCGCCCACGAGGCGATCGGAGACCTCGCGGAAGTTGTGGGTGACGACCTTCAGGTCCTCGAGCACGTTCTTGTACTTGGGATCGAACAGCAGCGCGGGGACCAGGCCCTCGTCGGCCCCGCCGGGCTGCTCGGCCATGCGCGAGAGCTTGTCCATGGCGGCCACGAAGCGGCGCGCGGACGCCGTGGACTGATCCGAGGTGAGCACGCCCGCCGCGCCCTCGCCGCGCTCCATGCGGTCGAGCATGCGCTGCGTGGTGGCGATCATCTGGTTCACCTGGCGCAGCGCGGCCGGCTCCTCGTAGATCAGGGTGCGCGCCCAGCCCTTGCCGTGCTCGACCTCGTTCACGATGCGGCCGACCTGGTCGGTGACCTTGCGCGCGTTGGCGAGGGTGGCCGAGGCGTCCTCGACGAGCTTCGACTTGTTGATGCTGTCGGCGGTCGCCTTCAGGCTCTCGGCGAGCGCCGCCACGTTCTTCACGGTGTCCGCGCCCTGCGAGACGATCCGGCCGAAGTCGGTGGGCTCCTTGCCGGCGATGACGTCGTCGTCCTTCGTGGGGGGCGCCTGCGTGGTGCCGACGCTCAGCTCGACGATCCGGTCGCCGAGCAGGCCCTGCGTCTCGATGCGCGCGACGGAGTCCTTCCGCACGCGGTCCGAGAACCGCTTGGCGATCGACATGTCCACCCGCACCTTGCCGCCGGGCTCGGGCGGCAGGTTCACGGCCTTCACCCGGCCGATCTGGACGCCGGCCAGCCGCACCGTGGCGCCCTCCACCAGACCGCCGACCTCGCTGAAGTCCGCGTGCAGGACGTAGCGCGACTCGAACAACCGCGCGCGCGCGCCGAGCGCCCACACCATGCCCAGGAAGGCCACGATGGCCACCAGCACGAAGATGCCGACGCGGTACTTCTGGCCGCGCTCGCTCCGCTCGTCGTTCACGGGCTCACCTCGCTTCGCCGGCCAGGAACGCCTGCACGGCGGGCTCGCCCGAGGTCATCACCTCGTCGGGGCGTCCCATCGCGGCGAACCGGCCATCCATCAGGATGGCGAGCCGGTCGGCCACCGTCCGCGCCAGCTCCACGTCGTGCGTCACCACCACCGACGTATCACACGGTCCGCGCTTCAGCTCGAGGATCAATTCGGCCACCATCTTGGAGTTGGTGGGATCGAGCCCCGCCGTCGGCTCGTCGAAGAGCATCAGCTCCGGCTCGATCACCAGCGAGCGCGCGATGCCCACGCGCTTGCGCATGCCGCCCGAGAGCTCCGAGGGCAGGAGCGGCAGCACGTCGTCGCCGAGCCCCACCAGCGACAGCACGTGCGCCACGCGCTCGCGGATCTGCCGCTCGCCGAGGCTCGTGTGCTCGCGCAGCGGAAAGGCCACGTTCTCGTGGACGCTGAGCGAGTCGAAGAGGGCGGCGCCCTGGAAGACGTACCCCATGCGCCGGCGGATGGGCAGCAGGCTCTCCTCGCTCAGCCGCTCGATGTTGCCCCCGAACACGCGCACCTCGCCGGCGTCGGGCCGCATCAGGCCCGCGATGTGGCGCAGGAGCACGGTCTTGCCGGAGCCGCTGCCCCCCATGATCACGAGCGTCTCGCCCTTGTCGAGGCGGAACGAGACGCCGCGCAGCACCTCGTTGCGCTCGAACGACTTCTTGACCCCGACGACCTCGACGATGGCGGGGGGCATCGCTCACCAGAAGATCATGAGCATGATCTTGGTGAGAAAGAAGTCGGACACGATCACGCCCATCGTGACGTGGACGACGGTGGCGGTGGTGGCGCGCCCGAGCCCCTCCGTGCCGCCCGTCGTCGCCAGCCCGTTGTAGCAGCCGATGAGCGTGACGATCCCGCCGAAGAAGAACGATTTGCCGATCCCCATCAGGAAGTCGCGCGGCACGACCCAGTAGGTCGTCACGTTCCAGTACTGGTACATGTCGGCACCGCGCTCGACGTACATGATGACCATGCCGCCCACCACGCCGAGCACGTCGGCGAGGATGGTCAGGAGCGGGAACACCACGAGAGCGGCCACCACGCGCGGGACGATGAGGCGCTTGATGTAGTTCACGCCGAGTGTGCGCAGCGCGTCGATCTGCTCGGTGACGCGCATGGAGCCGAGCTCGGCGGTGATGCCCGAGGCCACCTTGCCACCCACGAGGATGGCGGTGAGGACGGGGCCGAGCTCGCGCAGGATGGCCAGCGCCGCGAGTGGGCCCACGTAGGCCTCGGCACCGAAGCGCGCCATGTTCACCGCGCTCTGAATCGCGAACACCATCCCTGTGAACACGGCGGCCGTGAGGGCGACGCCGAGCGAGCGCACGCCCATGACCTCGAACTCATTGACGATGAGGCGGAGGTACTTGGGCGGCAGGGCCAGGCTGCGGAGGACCTGTATGGTCAGCAGGCCGACGCCGCCGTACCAGATCACCGTGCTCCTCAGATAGGTGTCCATCTCACTCCATCACGAAGCTCGACACGAACCGCCGGAAGTCCTCGCGGCCGCCGTCGAACGTCGCGGCCGGCGCGACGTAGAGCAGATCGTAGACGCAGCGGTCGTCCTTCAGCATGAAGCTCTCGATGCGCATGCGCTCCTCGCCGTCACGCGGCCGGCCCTCGACCACCCGGTGGGCGGCCCGCCGGCCGGCGAGATCGGTCTCGTCCGCTTCGAGCGTCGCGCGATCCCGCAGCCCGAGCAAGAGGTGACGCTCGAGCAGGCCGTAATCGCGGCGCGCCGCGTCGGGCCGGCAGGTGGCGTGGGCGAGCATCCCGCCCGCGCCGTCGGCGCGCCGCAGCTCCAGCTCCGCGCGCGAGCCGTTCACCACCTGCCACCCCGGGCCGGGCACGGTCACGCGGAAGCCGTGCTCCGAGCGGTAGACGCCGTCGCGAAGGTGCCGTCCCGCGCACCCCGCGAGGACGACGCTGCAGGCCACGGCCGTGACGAGCGCCGCGCGCCGGGCGCCGGCGCCCACGCCGCTAACCTTTGGGAGCCGCGCGCTCCTTGTGCCGGCGCGCGAGCTCCTCGAGGACCTCGCGGAGCGGAATGCCGCGCTCCCCGAGCAGCACCAGGGTGTGGAACCAGAGGTCGGCGACCTCCGACACGACCCGCGCGTCGCCCTCGCCGCCGAGCGCCGCCGTCACCACCTCGGTGGCCTCCTCGCCGATCTTGCGGCAGACGGCCGCCTCACCCTTGGCGAGCAGGCCCGCCACGTACGAGCCGGGCTGGGGCGAGGTCTTGCGCTGCTGCACGATGCGCTCGATGCGCTCGAGCATGTTGCCGGCGGCGCCGGGACCCGACAGCGTGTTGAAGAAGCACGAGCGCGCGCCGGTGTGGCAGGCCACGCCCTCCTGGTGGACCTGCACGACCAGCACGTCGGCGTCGCAGTCCGCGTAGAGGCCCTGCACGTGCTGCACGTTGCCGGAGGTCTCGCCCTTGCGCCACGGCGCCTGGCGCGAGCGCGACCAGAAGTGCGTGAGGCCGGTCGTCAGCGTCTTCGCCACGGCGTCGCGATCCATCCACGCCACCATCAGCACCTCGCCCGTCTCCGCCTCCTGCACGACGGCGGGGATCAGGCCGCGCTCGTCGTAGGTCAGCTCCTCGGGCGTCACAGCCGCACTTCCGCGCCGCGCTCGGCGAGGTAGGTCTTCACCTCGGCGATGGTGTACGTGCCGAAGTGGAAGAGCGAGGCGGCGAGTGCCGCATCCGCGTGGCCATCTGTCAACGCTTCGTGAAAGTGGTCGAGCGTGCCTGCGCCTCCCGAGGCGATGACGGGCACCGTGACCGCGTCCGATACCGCGCGGGTCAATTCGAGGTCATAGCCATCCTTCGTGCCATCGCGGTCCATACTCGTGAGAAGAATCTCACCCGCGCCAAGCGCCA
>DASYTM010000050.1:0-12925 GCA_036002345.1 Candidatus Methylomirabilota bacterium
CGCCGCAGACGACGAGCGTGTTGCGCGTGGCCCGGCGGAGCGACCGGCTCCAGCGCGCGCGCGCTGGCACTTCTGTATCGGAGCGTCTGCCCGGCCTGCGCCGTGGGTGGCCTGCCGTAGAAGGGTGTGGCTGCGCTGCCCGCTCGACCGAAGGTGGCTCCGTCGCGGTCACGGAAGGTTCGGTGGCCGATGCCTTGCCCAGGGACGGGCCGCCTCGAAGGCGGCGGAGGCCTGGAGCACGGTCAGGTCGTCGAAGCGGCGCCCGACGATCTGTAGCCCGATCGGCATCCCGCTCGCCGTGAAGCCCGCCGGCACCGTCGCCGCCGGCTGGCCCGTGAAGTTGAACGGATACGAGAACGACGCCCACGGAAACCAGTCCCACGCGTGCTGCGGCCAGCCCGTGGGATTGAGCCGGCCCACCTCGAAGGCGGCCACCGACACGCTCGGCGTGAGCAGGAGCGCGTGCGTCTCGAACAGCGGCCGCACCGAGTCCCAGAAGGCCATCTTGCGGTCGCGCGTCTCGATGTAGTTCACCACGCTCACGCGGGCGCCGTCCTCGATGCACGCCACGAGCCCCGGGTCCATGCGCTCGCGCCACTCCCGCACGAAGCGCCCGTATATGCCGGCCTCGTGAGCGCTCCACATCACGCGGATCGTCTCGTTCGTGTCCGTGAAGCCGGGCTTGACCTCCTCCACGACGCAGCCCATCTCCTCGAACGCGCGCGCCGCCGCGCGCACCGCCGTCGCGATCTCCGGATCCACGCGGAGGGCGGCGCCGAGGTCGGGGCTGTACGCGACGCGCAGCCCCTTCAGATCACGCTTCAGCTTGCCGACGTAGTCGTCGGGCGCGCCTTCGAGCGAGGTGCGGTCGCGGTCGTCGGGCCCCGCCATGACCGAGAGCATCAATGCCGCGTCGGCGACGGTGCGGGTCATGGGCCCGTTGTGTGACGAATAATCGTTGTTGGAGACCGGCCACATCGGCACGCGGCCGTACGAGGGCTTCAGACCGTAGATCCCGCAAAAGCAGGCCGGGATGCGGATCGAGCCCGCGCCGTCGGAGCCCTGGTGCAGCGGCCCGAGCCCGGCCGCCACGGCGGCGGCGGCGCCCGCGCTCGACCCGCCCGTCGTCATGCCGGGGTTCCACGGGTTGCGCGTGATGCCGGTGAGGGGGCTGTCGCCGAGCGCCTTCCAGCCGAACTCCGGGCTCGTGGTCTTGCCGAGGAAGATCCCGCCGGCTTTCGAAAGGCGCGGGATGAACGCGGCGTCGGCATCGGGCACGCGGTGCTCGAAGATGAACGAGCCGCCCATCGTGCGCACGCCCTTGGTGAAGTTCAGATCCTTGATCGTGTACGGCACGCCGTGCAGCGGCCCCAGCGGGGCGCCCGACGTCACCGCGCGCTCGGCCTCGCGCGCCGCGGCGAGGGCGGCGTCGGCGGTCAGCGTGCAGATCGCGTTGACGACCGGGTTCACGCGCTCGATGCGCTCGAGCACCGCGCGCGTCAGCTCGACGGGCGACAGCGCCTTGGTCCGGATCAAGCGGGCCAGCTCGGTGGCGGGGGTGAAGCCGAGCTCGGTAGAGGTCATCGTGGTCCTCCGGGTCGAGAGTGCGGCGCCCACGTTAACATAGCGGACACCGGGAGGGTATCCATGAGCGACTCGCCGATGTACCACGACGGCGCCAGACGCCTTCAAGATCGCTTCCAGACGCGCGCGCTCGCCGACCGGCTGGTGGAGGTCACGGTCCACACGGAGTTCACCGAAGCGGACCGCGCGCTCATCGAGCGCAGCACCATGTTCTTCCTGGCCACCGCCGACGAGCACGGCCGCCCCGACTGCTCGTTCAAGGGCGGCCTCCCCGGCTTCGTACGCGTCGTCGACCCGCGTACCGTAGCGTTCCCGAGCTACGACGGCAACGGGATGTTCCGGAGCCTCGGTAACGTCCTCGTCAACCCGGCCGTCGGGCTGCTCTTCATCGACTTCGAGCGCCCCCGGCGCGTGCGCGTCAACGGCACGGCCACGCTCCACGAGGACGATCCGTTGCTCGCGGAGTTCGCGGGCGCCCAGCTCGTCGTGCGCGTGCGCGCCGACCGCATCTTTCCGAATTGTCCGCGCTACATCCCGACCATGCGCCTCGAGGCGCCGTCGCCGTACGCGCCCGCGCCCGGCTGCACGCCGCCCATCCCCGAGTGGAAGACGCGGCCCGTGTTCAACGAGGTGCTGCCCCCGAACGACCCGGCGCGCGCCTAGGGCATCGGCGCCGCGGCCTCGAGCAGGCCGAGGGCCTTCAATTCGCGCCAGAAGTCGGTGGGGATCGCCTCGCCGAGCCAGCGCGCGCTCGCCGCGACCTGCGCCGCGCTGCGCGGACCCGGCACCACCGCCGCCACGGCCGGGTGGGCGAGGGGGAACTGGAGCGCGGCGGCGCCGAGGCTCACGCGGTGGCGGGCGCACACGGCCTCGATGGCCCGCACCCGCGCGGCGATGCCGGGCGACGGCTCGGCGTAACCATGGTGCGCGCCCGGCACCGCCCCGCGCGCCAGGATTCCGGTGTTGTAGGGCGCGCCCACGATGACGCCGATCCCGCGGCGCTCGCAGAGCGACAGCAGCGGCAGCGCCGCCTGCTCGAGCAGCGTGTAGCGCCCCGCGAGCAGGAAGCAGTCGAAGGCCGCGGCCTCGGCGGCCGCCTGGCAGACCTCCCACGAGTTCACGCCGACGCCGATCGCGCCGAGCACGCCCGCGCGCCGCAGGCGGTCGAGCGCCGGGTACGCGCCCTCCATGGCCTCGCGGAACCGCCGGGGCTGCTCCGCGCCGTGGTTGGACGGGTCGATGTCGTGGATCAGCGCGACGTCGATCCGCGCGAGCCCGAGCCGCGCCAGGCTCTCCTCGAGCGAGCGCACGACGCCGTCGCCGCCGTAGTCGTGCTCGATCCCGCGCGGCGTGACGAGCCGGCCCACCTTGGTCGACAGCACGTAGGCGTCGCGCGGCCGCGCGCGGAGCGCCGCCCCCATGCGCCGCTCGCCGTCCCCCAGGTCGTAGAGCGGCGCGGTGTCGAAGTAGCGGATGCCGGCGTCCCACGCGGCGGCGAGGGCCTGCGCCGCGTCGGCGGGCGGTACCGGCCGGTGCAGGTTGCCGACCTGCGAGCCGCCGAAGCCGAGCACCGTCACCGCGACCTTCGTGCGCCCCAGCCGCCGGGTGTCCGTGGCCCGCATGCGGTATAGAATGCGCGTCACCGAGCCCGGCACCAACACGGGGAGGCGACATGCGAAAGCTCCGGGGCACCTACACGGTCACCGTGACGCCGTTCACCGAGGACGGCCAGCGGATCGACGCGGACGCGCTCAGGCGGCTGATCGAGTTCCAGGTCACCGAGGGCATCCATGGCCTCATTCCCCTCGGCAGCACCGGCGAGTCGCTGTCGGTCAACGACGAGGAGCGCGACGAGGTCGTGGCCACCGTCGTGCAACAGGCGGCCGGACGCGTCCCCGTCGTCCCCGGCTGCACGGCCGAGAACACCCACGACGCGATCCGCTACGCGCGCGCCGCCGAGCGCCTGGGCGCCGACGGCGTGATGGTGATGACGCCGTACTACGCGGCGCTCGACGAGGACGAGATCGTCACGCACTTCACGCGCATCGGCGAGGCCATCGGGATCCCCGTGATGCTCTACAACCACCCCGTCTCCGGCGGCTTCGATCTGACGCCGCCGGTGGTCAAGCGCCTCAGCGAGGTCCCGACCATCCGCTACATCAAGGAGTCCACGATCGACGTGCGCCGCGTGACGCAGATCCAGCGGCTCTGCGGCGACCGCATGACGGTCTTCGGCGGGTATCTCGGCTTCGAATCGTTCGTGGTCGGCGCCGAGGGCTGGGTGGCCGTCTGCGCCAACGTCGCGCCGCGCGTCTCCGCCGACGTCTTCAACCTCGCCGTGGACAAGCAGGATCTGCCCGGTGCGCAGCAGGCCTTCCATCACGTGAGCCCGCTCATCGACTTCCTGGGCGACCACCTGTACGTCCACGGGATGAAGGCGGCCTTCCGGATGCTCGGCATGCCCATGGGCGAGCCGCGGCCGCCGCGGTTGCGGCTCAAGCCCGCCCTCGCCGCGCAGCTGCGCGACATCCTCATCGGGATGGGGTTCACGCTCGACGAGCGGGCCGTCCGCGCGGCGCTCGCGTCGTGAGCGCCTGGATCATCCGGGGCGGCCGCGTCCTCGACGCGCGCGAGGGTCGTGCCGAGCCGGCCGACGTGCTCGTCGACGGCGGCACGATCAAGGAGATCGGCCGGCCGGGCCTCGCCGCGCCCGAGGGCGCCCAGCTCCTCGACGCCGCCGATCGCCTCCTCGTCCCCGGGCTGCTCAACTCCCACACCCACGGCCACGGCACCCTCGGCCGCGGCGCGGGCGACCGCTTCACGCTCGAGCTGCTGCTGAACGCGGGGCCGTGGACGGGCGGCAACTACACCCTCGAGGACAAGGCGCTCGCCGCCAAGCTCGGCGCCGTCGAGATGGTGCGCCGCGGCTGCGTCGCCGCCTACGACCTCTTCGCGGAGTTCCCGAGCCCGACGGTGGAGGGGCTCGTCGCCGTCGGAGGCGCCTACGCGGAGGTCGGCATGCGCGCCGTGGTGGCGCCGATGATGGCCGACCGAACGTTCTGGCGCGCGATCCCCGGCTTGTTCGGCGCGCTGCCGGCCGATCTCCAGGCCGCCGTCGATCGCATCGTGCTCGCGCCGTACGAGACCAGCCTGAACGTGTGCCGCGAAATCTTGAAGTCCTGGCCCTACGACGGCACGCGTCAGCGGCTGGCCCTGGCCCCGACGATCCCGCACCACTGCGCCGACGAATTCCTGGTCGCGTGCCGCGACCTCGCCCGCGAGGCGGGGGTCGGCCTGCACACGCACGTGGCCGAGTCGCGGATGCAGGCCGTCGTCGGCGTCAAAAAGTACGGCCACACCCTCACCGCGCATCTCGATTCCCTCGGCGTCGTCGGTCCCAATTTCACCGCCGCGCACGCGGTGTGGCTCGACCCCGACGACATGCGGCGCATGGCCGATCGCGGCGCCTCGGTGGCCCACAACCCCTCGAGCAATCTGCGGCTCGGCAGCGGCGTGGCCGCCGTGCGCGCGTTCCGCGAGCACGGCGTGAACGTCGGTCTCGGCACCGACGCCGCCACCTGCTCGGATCACCTGAACATGTTCGAGGTCATGCGGCTCGCCTCCGGGCTCTCGCGCGTGTCGCGCATGGACCCGAACGACTGGCTCGGCGCCCGCGAGGTCTTCGAGCTCGCCACGCTGGGCAGCGCGCGGGCGCTGGGGCTGGGCCACGGCGAGCCCCGCCTGGTCGCGGGCGGGCCTGCGGACATCGTGCTCCTCGACCTCAGCGACCCGGCGTGGATCCCGTTCAACGACCCGCTGCGGCAGCTCGTCTTCGCCGAGTCCGGCGCGGGCGTGGACAGCGTGATGATCGACGGCCGCCTCGTCGTCCACCAGCGCCGCGTGCTCACCGTGGACACCGCCGCGCTGCGGCGCCAGGCGGAGGCGGCCGTGGAGCGCCTGCGGCGCGTCAACGCGCCGGCGCGCGCGGTCAGCGAGGCCGCCGAGAAAGTGGTCGGCGCCTTCTGCCTCGGGCTCAGCCGCGAGCCCTATCCCGTGGATCGATTCGTCGGCGGCGCCGTGCTAAGGTAGCCGGCCACGGAGGGCGAAATCATGAGTCGATTGCTCGCGCTGCTGTCGCTGATCGCGCTCATCGCGGTGTCCCCCGCCTCGGCGGCGGACATCATCATCAAGGCCGGCCACTCGGCGGCCGCCACCGAGCCGTACCAGGTCGGGTTCGAGCACTTCAAGAAGCGCGTGGAGGAGCTGACGAAGGGCAAGGTCGAGGTCCAGCTCTTCCCCAACCGCACGCTCGGCAACGAGCGCGACATGATCGAGGGGCTCTTGCTCGGCACGGTGCACGTCACGGTGCCGTCCAACGCGGTGATGGCGGGCTTCGTGCCCGAGACGAAGGTGTTCGACCTGCCGTTCCTCTTCCGCGATCGCAAGCACATGTACGCCGTGATGGACGGCCCTGTCGGCGCCGACCTCGGCGACAAGATGCGCGCCAAGGGCTTCCGCCTGCTCTCGTACTACGAGGCCGGCATCCGCCACATCATGACCAACAAGAAGGCGCTCACGAAGCTCGAGGACCTCAAGGGGCTCAAGATCCGCACGATGGAGAACCCCGTGCACCTCGACGCCTTCCGCGCCATGGGCGCCTCCCCGCTGCCGATGGCCTACGGCGAGGTGTACACGGCCCTCCAGCAGGGCGTGATCGACGGCGCCGAGGCCGCCAACACGAACTACGAGGCGCAGAAGTTCTACGAGGTCGCGCCGAACTGGGCGATGGTGGCGTGGACCACGCTGGTTTCCGACATGATCATGGGCGAGAAGTTTTTCCTGAGCCTGCCCGCCGACGTGCAGAAGGCCGTCGTGCAGGCCGCCCAGGAGTCGGCCAAGCTCGAGCGCCAGGCGTACGCCAAGAGCGAGGACGTGGCCCTGGCCCAGCTCAAGGCCAAGGGCGTGAAGATCACGACGCCCGACTCCGAGCCGTTCCGCAAGGCGTCGCAATCGGTCTACGCGAAGTTCGGCGGACCCGAGGACCAGGCGCGGCTGAAGAAGATCCAAGAGACCAAGTAGGCGGGGGCGGCGCATGAGTCAGGCCCTGGGACTCCTGCGCCGCGCCATCGCCCTCCTCATCATCCTGATGTTCGCGGTCCTCATCGTGACCGTCTTCTATCAGGTGCTCGGCCGCTACCTCTTCAACGCGCCCCCGTCGTGGTCCGAGGAGCTGGCGCGCTTCCTCCAGGTGTGGATCGCGCTGCTCGCCTCGGCGCTGTGCATCCAGCAGAGCATGCACCTCGGCGTGGACTACCTTCTCTACGCGGCGCCGCCGCGCGGACGCGCGCTGCTCGTGATCCTCGTGCACGCCATGGTCACGGGCTTCCTGCTGCTGCTCCTCGTGCAGGGCGTGAAGATCCTCGACGTGGCGGCCGTGCAGACCTCGCCGGCCATGGGCATCAACATGTGGTACGCGTACCTGGCCGTGCCCGTGGGCGCGGCCCTGATGCTGCTGGAGAGCCTGCTGAAGCTCGGCGCGTCGCTCCGCGCCCTCTGGACGCCGGCGTGACCGCCGTCCTGCTGATCGGGCTGCCCGTCCTCTTCGCGCTCGGCGTGCCGATCGCGTTCGGCCTGGGGCTCGCCACCACGTTCGCGCTCCTCTGGGGCGGGAGCGTCCCGCTCATCGTGGTGGCGCAGCGCATGTTCACCTCGCTCGACTCCTTCCCGATCATGGCCGTCCTGCTCTTCATGCTGGCGGGCAGCATCATGGACGAGGGCGGCATGGCGCGGCGGATCATCGCTTTCGCCGCCGCCCTCCTCGGCCAGTTCCGCGCGAGCCTGGCCATGATCGCGGTGGGGGCGACCATGCTGATCTCCGGCGTGTCGGGCTCGGGCACCGCCGACACCGCCGCCGTCGGCTCGGTGATGATCCCCGCCATGATGAAGCGCGGCTACGAGCCGCGCTTCGTGACCGCCATCCAGGCCGCCGCCGGCGCGCTGGGACCCATCATCCCGCCGAGCATCATCATGGTGGTCCTCGGCAGCGTGACGAACACCTCCATCGGCCAGCTCTTCATCGGCGGCATCATCCCGGGCCTCATCATCGGCGGCTTCCTCATGGGCGTCTGCTATGTCCACGCGCGCCGCGGCGGCGCCGCCTACGAGGCCACGGAGCAGTTCTCGTGGGGCCGCGTGTGGACGACGTTCTGGCAGGCCATCCCCGGCCTCGGCATGGCCATCCTCATCCTGGGCGGAATCCTCACCGGCGTCTTCACGGCCACGGAGTCCGCGGTGATGGGCGTGGTCTACGGGTTCGTCGTCGGCCTCTGGGTCTACCGCGAGCTGCGCGTGCGGGAGATTCCGCGGATGCTCGTGGAGGCCGCGTGCCGCTCCGCCATCATCCTGATCATCATCGGCACCGCCGGGCTCTTCGGCTGGCTGGTGGCCAACCTCCAGATCCCGACGGTGGTGGCGAAGTTCCTCCAGGACAACTCGGCGAACTGGATCGTGTTCATGATCCTCGTGAACGCGCTCCTGCTCCTGCTCGGGATGTTCATGGAGTCGATCGCGGTGATCATCATCCTGATGCCGATCCTGTATCCCGTCGCGCAGACCTTCGGCATCGACCTGCTCCACTTCGGCGTCGTGGTGTCGGTGAACCTCTCGATCGGGCTCGTGACGCCGCCCTACGGCGCGACCTTGTTCGTGGCGTGCAGCATCGCGAAGATGACGATCCGCGACGTGACGCCGGCGCTCCTGCCGTCGCTCTTCGTCATGATCATCGCCCAGGCCCTGATCACGTTCGTTCCGCCGCTGACCACGTGGCTGCCGCGGCTGTTCATCCCGTGACGCGAGGAGTGTGATGCACGATTCGTTCCTGACCGACGAGCAGCGGATGATCCGGCAGGCGGTGCGCGAGTTCGCCGAGAAGGACGTGCGGCCGCGCGCGGCCGAGATCGACGAGACCGACGAGTTCCCGCGCGACCTGTATCAGAGGATGGCGGATCTCGGGTGGTTCGGCCTCGTGCTTCCCGCCGAGGCCGGCGGCGGCGGCGCCGACACCTACAGCGCGAGCCTCGTCCACCAGGAGCTCGGGCGGGTGTCGGCGGCGCTCGCCAACATGTACGCCGTCGCCATCGAGCAGGCCGACTTCTTCTGGACGCTCGGCAGCGACGCGCAGAAACCCCTGGCGCGCCGGGTGGCGAGCGGTGCGGCCATCTCCTGCCTGGCCGTCACGGAGTCGCACACGGGCAGCGACGTGGCCGCCATCACCACCACGGCCGTGCGCGACGGCGAGCACTACGTGGTCAACGGCGCCAAGGCGTTCGTCACCCTCGGCAAGGTCGTGGACCTCCTCGTGATCCTCGCCGTGACCGACAAGGCCAAGGGCAAGCGCGGCCTGAGCCTCCTGATCGTCGAGCGCGGCATGCCGGGCTTCGCGTTCGGCCGCAAGGAGCGGCTCATGGGCATCCGCGGCCTGGCGACGGGCGAAGTCTTCCTCGAAAACGTTCGGGTGCCCGCCGTCAACCGCGTGGGGCCGGAGGGCGAGGGGCTCCGCGTGGCGCTCAACGGCTTCAACTTCGCGCGCATCTGCATGGCCTCGATGGCGACCGGGCTCACCCAGGGCGCCTACGAAGAGGCGCTGCGCTACGCGCGCCAGCGGAAAGCGTTCGGCCAGGCCATCTACGATTTCCAGGCCGTGCAGTTCATGCTTGCCGACATGTGGGTGGACATCCAGGCGGCCCAAGGGCTGCTCTGGCAGGCCTCCCGCCTGCGCGATGCCGGCCTGCCGTACATGGCCGAGGCCGCGGCGGCCAAGCTCTTCGCCTCCGACATGGCCGTGCGCAACATCACCAACGCCGTCCAGATCCACGGCGG
Organism: Candidatus Methylomirabilota bacterium; assembly: GCA_036002345.1. Lineage (GTDB taxonomy): Bacteria > Methylomirabilota > Methylomirabilia > Rokubacteriales > CSP1-6 > AR12. The sequence continues at coordinate 9,463 of DASYTM010000050.1, forward strand.
CGCCGGCTACACGAAGGACTACCCGGTGGAGCGGATGTACCGCGACGCCAAGCTCACGCAGATCTACGAGGGCACCAACCAGATCCAGCGGCTGATCATCGCCCGCCAGATCGCGAGCATGACCTAGCGATGCGGAAACCGCGCGTGCTCGACGCCGACGCGGCGGCCGGGCTGATCGGCAACGGCCAGACGCTCATCGTGGAGGGCTCGTCCGGCTTCGGCGTGGCGGAGGCGGTGCTGGCCGCGCTCGAGCGCCGATTCCAGGCGAGCGGCGAGCCGCGCGATCTCACGCTGGTCCACACCACGGGCGTCGGCGACCGCGACGCGCGCGGCATCAACCACCTCGCCCACGAGGGGATGCTGCGCCGGGTGATCGGCGGCAACTGGGGGCTCATGCCCTCGCTCGTCAAGCTCATCGCCGACGACAAGGTGGAGGCCTACAACTTTCCCCAGGGCGTGCTCTGCCAGCTCTACCGCGAGATCGCGGCGGGCAAGCCCGGTGTGATCAGCCACGTGGGACTCGGCACCTACATGGACCCGCGGCAGGACGGCGGCCGGATGAACGCGCGGACGCAGGACGCCCTCGTGGAGCTCGTCCAGCTCGCCGGCCGCGAGTGGCTCTTCTACAAGGCGTTCAAGCCGGACGTGACCCTCTTGCGCGGCACGACCGCCGACGAGCGCGGCAACATCACGCTCGAGCACGAGTGCGCGCTGCTCGAGCACCTCTCGGTGGCGCAGGCCGCGCACAACGCGGGCGGGCTCGTCATCGCCCAGGTCGAGCGGATGGTCGCCCACGGCCGGCTCCACGCCCAGCTCGTGAAGGTCCCCGGGATCCTCGTCGACGTGATCGTCGTCGAGCCCGAGGCGTGGCAGACGTGGATGGTCCGCTACTCGCCCGCGTTCAGCGGCGAGCGCCGCGTCCCGCTCGCGGACGTGCCGCCCCTGCCCATGGGCGACCGCAAGGTAATCGCCCGGCGCGCGGCCATGACCCTGCGCGCGGGCATGGTGATCAACCTCGGCGTGGGCATGGCCGAGGGCGTGGCGCGCGTGGCCGCGGAGGAGGGGATCAGCGACGCGTTCACCCTCACCATCGAGGCCGGCGCGATCGGCGGCGTGCCCGCCTCCGAGCTGAACTTCGGCGCCGCCTACAACCCCGACGCCATCGTGGATCAGCCCTACCAGTTCGACTTCTACGACGGCGGCGGTCTCGACATGGCCTGTGTGTCGTTCGCGCAGGTGGATGCCAAGGGGCACGTCAACGTCACGCGCTTCGCCGGGCGCGTCGAGGGCGCGGGCGGCTTCATCGACATCACCCAGAACGCCAAGGCCGTCTGCTTCCTCGGCACGTTCACGGGCGGCAAGGACGGCTCCATCCAGAAGTTCATCGACAAGGTCGAGCAGATCAGCTTCAACGGCGCCGCCGCGGCCGCGCGCGGCACGCCCGTGCTCTACATCACGGAGCGCGCGGTCTTCGCGCTGACGCCGCAGGGGATGGAGCTGCGCGAGGTCGCGCCGGGCGTGGACATCAAGCGCGACATCCTCGGCCAGATGGGGTTCATCCCGCTCATCCCCACGCCGCCCAAGCCCATGGACGCGCGGATCTTCCGCGACGCGAAGATGGGCATCGCGCTGGAGCCTCCGCATCCGCCGGGAGGCGGTTAGTGCGTCGTCGAGCGCTCGCTCTCGCCATCGTCATGCTGGGCCTTCCGCTCAGCGCCGCGGCGCAGCAATCAGGGAGGTTACCGACGATCGCCATCGCCGGAGCGCCGACGTCGGCGAGCGATCAGCACCTCTGGCGAGCGTTCCGCGACGGGCTCCGCGACCTCGGCTATGTCGAAGGCCGCACCCTCGCCATCGAATGGCGTGGAGCGCCGAGCCAGGAGGTGTACGGGCGCATCATGCGGGAGCTCGTCGGGCGCAAGCCCGATCTCATCGTCGCGCCGAACTCCGCCGCGGCCACGGCCGCCAAGCGGGCGACGCACAGCATCCCGATCGTGATGATCAGCGGCGATCCCATCGCGGACGGGCTCGTCACCAGTTTGACCCGGCCCGACGGCAACGTGACCGGGCTGTCCACGCTCGCCTCCGACATCCTGGGCAAGCAGCTGCAGCTCCTCAAGGAAGCGGTTCCCAAGGTTTCTCGGGTCGCGATCCTGAGCAATCCCGGCAATCCGTTCCATGCGGCGCAGGTCGGCGAGGCGACCGGCGCCGCGCGGTCACTGGGCATGGAGCCTCGGACGGTCGAGGCGCGCGGGCACAAGGATCTCGACGCCGCGTTCGTGGCGATGCGCAGCGCCAAGGCGGATGCGCTCCTCGTGTTGTCGGATGGCCCCGTCTTCTTCGCCAATCGGGCCAGGATTGCGGATCTTGCGGCCAGCCGGCGCCTGCCCGCGATGTACTCGCGGAGAGACCACGTCGAAGCGGGCGGTCTCATGGCGTATGGCACGGACCGTCGGGACGTTTTCCGACGCCTCGCGGTCTATGTCGACAAGATTCTCAAGGGTGCGAAGCCCGCCGACCTTCCGGTCGAGCAGCCGACACGATTCGAGCTGCTCGTGAATCTCAAGGCGGCGAACGCTCTCGGATTGACCCTCCCACCGTCGCTGCTGGCCCGGGTGGACGAAGTCATCCGTTGAACTTCGGCGGGCGCTTCTCCAGGAACGCGGCGAAGCCCTCGCGCGCGTCGGCGCTCTGGATGATCTCCACGTTGGCCTCGATCTCGCGGTCGCGCTCGGCGGCCGCGCTGAGGCCGGCCGCGCCGTCCACCAGCCGCTTGATCGTGCGCACCGCGTGGGCCGGCCGCTCCGCCAGCGCCTGAGCCAGCGCCAGGCTCTCGGCGGCGAGACGGTCGGCGGCGACGACGCGGTTGACGAGGCCGATGCGCTCGGCCTCCGCGGCGCCGATCGGCTCGCCGCGCAGGAGCAGGTCCTTGGCGCGCGCGGCGCCGATCAGCGCGGGCAGCCGCTGCACGCCGCCGGTGCCGGGGAAGAGCCCGAGCTTCACCTCCGAGAGCGCGAACCGCGCGCGCTCGCTGGCCAGGCGCAGGTCGCAGAAGAGGGTCAGCTCGAAGCCGCCGCCGTAGGCGAGGCCGTTCACCGCGGCGATGACGGGCTGCGGCAGGGCCGCGAGCTTCTCGGAGACGTCCCAGATGTAGCGGATCTGGCGGCGCCAGCGCTCGGGCTCGGCGGCGCCGGGGAACTCCTTCACGTCGGCGCCGGCGGAGAACGCCCGCTCGCCCGCGCCGGTGAGGACGACGGCGCGGATCTCGGACGCGGCGAGCTCGCCGAGCAACGCCTCGAGACGCCTGTAGACGGCCTGGCTCAGCACGTTGAGCGGCGGGTTGTCGAGCGTGAGCAGGGCGACGGCGCCGACGTCCTCCCGCCGGATAAGATCGGCCATCCGCGGACTATAACGCACCCGCCCGGGATGCACGGCGCGCGCGCGTGTGCTACGGTCAGGGCCG
>DASYTM010000051.1:0-17429 GCA_036002345.1 Candidatus Methylomirabilota bacterium
CGCAGATGTCGGAGAACGTACGCGCGCGGACGCGCGCGGTGGAGCAGGCGCTCCGCGCGCGCCCCAGCGCGGCGCCCGTCGTGGCCGTCTCCGCGGCCGCGCGTCCGGCCGCGCCCGCCGCGCCGGCGCCACCGGCTCCTGTGGCCGCCCCGGCCGCCGCGCGCCAGGTGGCGGGACTCGGCCCGATCAAGGAGCTCGGCGAGATGGCCCGCACCATGGATCTGCTGTGGCAGCGCGAGGCGCGCTCGCACATCGGGCATCGGGTGCAGATCTCGGTCGTGAACTCTCAGGAACTGGCGGGGACGCTGCTCGAAGCGACGGACGACGGGCTGCTGCTGGAGCAGGCCGGCGGCGGCACCGTCGCCATCACCTATCGGCGGGTGCAGGGGATCGAGGCTCTGTGAATATGGGGGGCCCCGAAATGGCCCCCCATACCCCCCCGACGTTCGGAGCGCCCCAGGAAACCTGTGGCGCTCCTCTGGAACGCGAGCGTCGTCAGCGGCCGACGCCGAGCAGGAAGAGCAGGACGATCAGGCTGAGCGGCACGCCCAGCAGCCAGAGCAGTACGAGCGCCATGTGGTTGTCTCCTCAAGCGACGCGGCGCGGCCGCCCGAGCGTGTCGTCGAGCGTCCGGCGGCGGTAGTAAGTCAGGCTCATCGGCTCGCCCGACGCGAGCCACCCTCCGAGCGCGCTGCCGGTGAGACCCAGGAGCAGCGCGCTGACGGTCACGAGCGCGGCGTTGCGCACGCCGGCCGCGAGCTGCGGATCAACGGGCGGCACGGCCGTCGCCCACACGGGCGTGCCGGCCAGCCCGCTGTACCAGCCGCCCCAGTGCCCGGCGGCGCCGAGCGCGGCGAAGACGAGCATCATCGGGATGGTGAGCAGCCACACGAGGCTGCCGTGGAGCATCGCCGACTCGGCCGTGCGCACGTCCGCGAGCCGCGCGGCGATCCAGCCGCCGACCACGAAGGCGAAGAAGGCCCCGGCGATGTTGAAGATGCTGCTGATCAGCCGCACGTTCTTCCAGGTGTCGAAGCGCGGCGCCGCAAGCTGGTGCGCGCCGACCGCGAAGCCGATCAGGCCGATGATCAGGCCGACCGCGATGGCCGCGAGAGCCCCGACCCAGACCGCGCTCCAGATGGTCCAGGGTCGCCACGTGTCCTGTTCCGCCATGAGAGTTCCTCCTCCGGGGGCGGACGTTGCATCGGCCGTGCCGCCGACGTATTTTTGTCTCCCATGACAAGCGCTTACGAGGACACCTACCGTCGCTCGCTCGCCGACCCCACCGGCTTCTGGGCCGCCGCGGCCGAGGACCTGCACTGGGACCGCCGCTGGGACACGGTGTTCGACGACGCGCGGCCGCCGTTCTACCGCTGGTTCACGGGCGGGCGGTTGAATACCTGCTACAACGCGCTCGATCTGCACGTGGAGCGTGGCCGGGGCAAGCAGCGCGCGCTCGTCTACGACAGCCCCGTGACCGACACCGTCCGCGTCTTCACGTACGCGGAGCTGCGCGACGCCGTGGCGCGGATGGCCGGCGCGCTGCGGCGCCAGGGCGTCGCGGCCGGCGACCGCGTGATCATCTACATGCCCATGGTGCCCGAGGCCGTCATGGCGATGCTCGCGTGCGCGCGGATCGGCGCCGTGCACTCGGTGGTCTTCGGCGGCTTCGCCGCCAACGAGCTGGCCAAGCGCATCGACGACGCCAGGCCGAAGCTGATGCTGTCCGCGTCGTGCGGCATCGAGCCGGGGCGCGTGGTGGCGTACAAGCCGCTCCTCGACGGCGCCATCGAGCTCTCGTCGCACAAGCCCGAGCGCTGCGTGATCCTCCAGCGCCCTCAGGCGGCGGCGCCGCTCGTGAAGGGCCGCGACCTCGACTGGGGCGACTTCATGGCCGGGGCGCCCGCCGTCGAGTGCGTGTCCGTGGCCGCCACCGACCCGCTCTACATCCTCTACACGTCGGGCACGACCGGCATTCCCAAGGGTGTGGTGCGCGACCACGGCGGCCACGCCGTCGCGCTGAAGTATTCGATGAGCGCCGTGTACGGCATGGGGGCGGGCGAGACGTTCTGGGCGGCCTCCGACATCGGCTGGGTCGTCGGCCACTCCTACATCGTCTACGCGCCGCTCCTGAAAGGTTGCACGTCGATCCTCTACGAGGGCAAGCCCGTGGGCACGCCCGACCCCGGCGCGTTCTGGCGGCTCATCGCTCAGCACGGCGTCAACGCACTCTTCACGGCGCCCACCGCCTTCCGCGCCATCAAGAAGGAGGATCCCAAGGGCGCCCACATGGCCAAGCACGATCTGCGGAATTTCCGCACGCTGTTCCTGGCCGGCGAGCGCTGCGATCCCGACACGCTGCTGTGGGCGCGCGAGCGGCTCGAGGTGCCGGTGATCGACCACTGGTGGCAGACGGAGACGGGCTGGCCCATCGCCGCCAACTGCGTGGGGCTCGGGATGCTGCCCGTGAAGCCCGGCTCGCCGACGAAGGCCGTGCCCGGCTACGACGTGCGCGTGCTCGACGAGGACAACCGCGAGGTGCCGGCGGGCACCATCGGCTCGATCGCCATCCGGCTGCCCATGCCGCCCGGCTGCCTGCCCACCCTCTGGAACAACGACGCGGGCTACACGGCTTCGTACCTGACCAAGCACCCGGGCTTCTATCTCACGGGCGACGCGGGCTACCGCGACGAGGACGCGTACCTCTACATCATGAGTCGCGTCGACGACATCATCAACGTCGCCGGCCACCGGCTCTCGACGGGCGCGATGGAAGAGGTCCTCGCCGCGCACCCCGACATCGCGGAGTGCGCCGTGGTCGGTGTCGCCGACGAGATCAAGGGCGAGGTGCCGGTGGGCTTCGTCGTGACCAAGGCCGGCGTGAGCCGCGCGGAGGCGGAGATCGTCCGCGAACTCGTCGACAAGGTGCGTGAGCAGATCGGCCCCGTGGCCGCGTTCAAGACGGCGGCGGTGGTGAAGCGGCTGCCCAAGACCCGCTCCGGCAAGATCCTGAGAGGCACCATGAAGAAGATCGCGGAGGGCACGGAGTACACGCTGCCCGCCACCATCGACGATCCGGCGATCCTGACCGAGATCACCGAATCGCTCAAGACCCTCGGCTACCCCCGGAGGCCCTCGTGAAATTTCCCCTCGCGTCCTCGACCCCGACCCAGCTCGGCCTCGACGGAGCGGCGCTCGAGCGCCTGATGGAGCTGGTGACGCGCCACGTGGCGGAGGCGCGCTATCCGGGCGCCCAGCTCGCCATCGCGCGCCACGGCAAGCTCGCGCTCGTCCGCACGCTGGGGGACGCGCGGCTGGATCCCAAGCGCGCGGCCGCCAAGGACGACACGCTCTGGCTGCTCTACTCGAACACCAAGGTGCTCACGGCGTGCGCGGTGTGGCTCCTCGCCGAGCGTGGCGCGCTGGCCTTCACCGATCCCGTGGCCGCCCACGTCCCGGGCTTCGAGGTCAACGGCAAGGGCGAGATCACGATCATCCAGCTCCTCACCCACCAGGGCGGCTTCCCCAACGCCGACGTGCCGGCGCAGGCGTGGGACGACCACGAGTTGCTGCGCAAGACGGTCTGCGAGTTCACGCCGGAGTTCGCGCCCGGCAGCAAGGTGCACTATCACGGGCGCGCCGCCCACTGGACGGCGGCGGTGCTGATCGAGGCCCTGACCAGGACGGATTACCGCAAGTTCATCCGCGAGCAGATCACCATCCCGCTCGGGCTCGGCGACGACATCTTCGTCGGCCTGCCCGACGGCGAGCACGCGCGCGCCGTGGACATGCACGAGCCGGGACCCGACGGCCGGCCCGTCAAACGCGCCGACGAGAACAACGCGCCGTTCCGCCGCGCGGGCACGCCGGGCGGCGGCGGCTACGCGACGGCGCGCGGGATGGCGGCCTTCTACCAGATGCTGCTCAACGGCGGCACCCTCGGTTCTCGCCGCCTGCTCTCGCCGCGCACGCTCGCCTACGTCATCCGCAACTACACGGGCGACCGCGTCGACGCCTACATGGGCATGCCCATGCACCGCGGCCTCGGCCCGCATCTGCGCGGCATCACCGACACCATCCGCGGCCTCGGCTCGTTCGCCTCGCCGCGCACGTTCGGCCACGGCGGCGTCGGCTCGTCGTACTGCTGGGCCGATCCGGACTCCGGCGTGTCCTTCGCCTACATCACCAACAATCGCGTGCCCGACCCGTGGCACAGCCAGCGCATGGATCTCGTCTCCAACGCGGTGCACGCGGCGATCGATTGATGCCGCGCATCCCGCTGGTGGCGCGGGCGGAGGATCTGCCCGCCGCGCATCGCGACGTCTGGAGCCGCATCGCCCAGAGCCGCGGCCGCGTGGTGGGCCCCTTCGCCGCGCTGCTCCACAGCCCGGTGCTCGCGGACCGCACGGCGAGCCTGGGCGCCTTCGTGCGCTTCGAGTCCACGCTGCCCGGCGACGTCCGCGAGATCGTGATCCTGTCGGTGGCGCGGGTGTTCGACTGCCGCTTCGAGTGGGCGTACCACGTGCCCGAGGCCAAGAAGGCCGGCGTGCCGGCCGCCACCATCGCCGCCATCCGCGCCCGCACGCCGCCCGCCGATGCCGACGAGGCCGCCATCGTCGCCTACGTGAGCGAGCTGCTCGTCACGCATCGGGCGTCGGACGCCACGGTGCGCGCCCTGCGCGAGCGCCTGGGGCTCGAGGGGGTGGTCGAGCTGACGGCCACCGTCGGGTACTATGCGATGCTGGCGTGCACGCTCAACGCCTTCGACGTGCGGCCGGATTCCAACGAGGAGGATCTCGATGTTCCGTGACGTGGTGACCAGCCTGGACGAGCTGCGGGCCCTGCTCGGCACCCCGAGCGAGCTCGCGTTGAAGAAGCAGATCACGAAACTCGACGCGCACTGCCGCGCCGTCATCGCCCACGCGCCGTTCCTGGTCCTGGGCACCTCGGGCCCCGACGGGACCTGCGACGTGTCGCCCAAGGGCGATCCCGCCGGCTTCGTCCGCGTGCTCGACGACACGCACCTCGTGATCCCCGATCGCCCCGGCAACAAGCGGCTCGACGGCATGCGCAACATCCTCGCCAACCCGCACGTGGCGCTGCTCTTCCTCGTCCCCACGCGCGGCGAGACCCTGCGCGTGAACGGGCGCGCGTGGATCACGCGCGATCCCGAGCTGCTGGCCGCCATGGCCGTGGCGGACAAGGTGCCGAACCTCGCCATCGGCGTCGAGGTCGAGGAGGTCTTCCTCCACTGCGCCAAGGCCTTCAAGCGCTCGGGCCTGTGGGAGCCCGCGCGCTGGCCCGACATCTCGGGCCTCGCCTCGTCCGCGAAGATGTTCCACGACCAGGCGCCCATGCCGGGCATGAGCGTCGAGGACTACGAGCGCCGGCTCGAGACCGGATACCGGACGACGCTCTACTAGCGCCATGTGGCGGATCGGGATCGACGTCGGCGGCACGTTCACCGACCTGGCAGCCGTCGACGAGACAGGCCGCGTCGTCATCGCGAAGTGCGCCTCCACGCCGCGTGACCAGTCCGAAGGCCTCCTGGAGGGCCTCGGCCTGCTCGCCGCGGAGTGCGGCACCGACCTCGCGGGCCTCCTCCAGACCACGGAGCGCATCGTCCACGGCACGACCGTCGCCACCAACGCGCTCCTCGAGCGCAAGGGCGCGACGGTGGGCCTGCTCACCACCGAGGGCCACCGCGACGTCATCGAGATGCGGGAAGGCCTCAAGGACGACCGCTACAACGTCCGCATGCCGCCGCCCGTGCCGCTGGTGCCGCGCGCGCGGCGGCTGGGCGTGCGCGAGCGGGTGGCCTTCGACGGCCGCGTGACCGTGCCGCTGGCGGCGCGCTCGCTGGAGGCCGCGATCGCGACGCTCGCCAGGGCGAAGGTGGATTCCGTCGCCGTCTGTTACCTGCACGCCTACCGCAACCCGCGCCACGAGCGCCTCACCGCGCGCGCGCTCGCGCGCCGGCTGCGCGGCGTGTACGTCTCGCTCTCGTCGGTGGTGCTGCCCCAGATCAAGGAGTACGAGCGGATCTGGACGACGGTGGTGAACGCCTACGTCGGCCCCGCGCTGGCGCGCTATCTCACCGCGCTGCGCGGGCGGCTGGCCGCGCGCGGCTATCGCGGCGACGTGCTCATCATGCAGTCCCACGGCGGCGTCGCGCCCGTGCGCGAGTCGGCGCGGCTCGCCGCCGGCGCGGTGCTCTCGGGGCCCGCGGGCGGTCTCGCCGCCGGCCGTTACGCCGCGCGGCTCCTGGACGAAGGCAACCTCATCACCTTCGACATGGGCGGCACCAGCACCGACATCGCGCTGCTGCAGCACGGCGAGCCGTCGCTGACGGGTGAGAAGACGGTGGGCATGGCCAAGGTCGCGCTGCCGAGCCTCGACATCCACACCCTCGGCGCCGGCGGCGGCTCGATCGCGCACGTGGACCCGGGCGGCATCCTGCACGTCGGTCCCGAGAGCGCGGGCGCGGACCCGGGGCCGGCCTGCTACGGCAAGGGCGGCGACCGCGCCACCGTGACGGACGCGAACGTCGTGCTGGGCTTCCTCGACCCCGCCAATTTCCTGGGCGGCCGCATCGCGCTCGATCGGCGGGCCGCGGAGTCGGCCGTGGACCGGGTGGCGAAGGCGCTCGGCACCGAGCGTCTGGCCGCCGCCGAGGGCGTCTCCAAGGTGGTGAACACGAACATGGCCGAGGGCATCAAGATCGTCTCGGTGCGCCGCGGCGTGGACCCGCGCAAGTTCACGCTCGTCGCGTTCGGCGGCGCGGCGGGGCTGCACGTCACCGAGGTGGCGCGGCTCCTCGAGATCCGGCGCGTGGTCGTGCCGAACGTGGCGGCCGTGCTCTCGGCGTGGGGGATGCTGGCCACGGACCTGCGCTACGAGCTCGTGCGCACGCACGTGAGCGAAGTGTCGCGCCTGGCCCCGGCCGCGCTCCGCCGGCTCTTCGCGGCGATGGAAGCGGACGGCAAGAAGCGCCTCGGCGCCTTCGACGGGCCCGTGAGCGTGCGCCGCTCGCTCGACATGCGCTACGGCGAGCAGATCTTCGAGATCCAGGTGAGCCTCGACGGCGTGGACCTCGCGCGCCCCGACCTGCTCGACGAGATCGTGGCGCGCTTCCACCGGCGCCACGAGGAGCTCTACGCCTACAGCGCGCCGGGGCAGGAGGTCGTCGTCGTCAACGCGCGCGTCGCCGTCGTCGGCGAGCTGCCGCCGCTCGCCACCACGGCGGGCGCGGGGCGCCGCGCCACCCCGCAGCCGGCCCGCCGCCGCGTGTGGCTCGGCGACTGGGTCGAGGTGCCCGTGTTCCGCCTCGACGAATTGCCCGCGGTGTGGGAGACGAAGGGCCCCGCGCTGTTCGAATCCGCGACGACCACGGTGCTCGCCCGCGCCGGCGAGCGCGTCACCGTGACGTCTCACGGCTGGCTCGATCTGCGCCTGACCTGATCGGCTCGCTGGTCCATCCCTTGCAGCATCCCTCGCCCCGAGGGAGGACCGATCCATGAAGAGACTGCTCTCCGGAGTGCTCGCGTTGGCGCTCTGCGGCACCACGTTGTCGGCGTGTGGCACCGTCACCGGCGCCGCCGTCGGTGCCGGCGCCGGCGCCGCGGTCGGCGCGGGGACCGGCTACGGGGCCGGTAAGGGCGCGCTGATCGGCGCGGGAGTCGGCGCCGTCGGCGGCGCGATCTACGACATCACCAAGAAATAGCGAGGCTGCCCCATGAAGACGCTCACGCTCACGGCGGCCGTGGTGGTCGCCGCGCTCATCGCCGGCGGGCCCGCGCTCGCCCAGGCTCCGAAAGATCCCAAGGCCGACTGCCAGCCGTCCGCGTCCGCGCGCGGCGACGCGAAGGCCAGGGTCAAGGCGCCCGAGAAGATCGAGGGTCAGGTCGTCAACGTCAACCCGGGGAGCGGGACGATCACCGTCCGCGGCAAGGACGGCTCGACCCACGAGTTCAAGGGCTCGGCGGAGACGCTGAAGGACTACAACAAGGGCGACACCATCGAGATGACCCTGCGCGCCGAGCCCTGCTAGGCAGCGGCGCCCCGGGGGACGGGCAGCAGGGCAGCACACGCACTTCAACAGCCAGCTCTGCACCGGTCAGTGACGGGAGCGCCGCGCGCGCCGGCGCGCGGCGCAACACCATCGAGTACAATCCGAGCCATGCACCGGCCGACGGAGACGTGGCAGGGCAGCGTGGTGTCGATTCACGTGACGCCCGAGGCGGGCGCGCCGATGGTCACCGTGCCGGAGGCGCGCGCGGTGCCGGGGCAGGGGCTCGAGGGCGATCGCTACGCCACGGGGCGCGGGCACTACTCGCCGCGGCCCTCCGAGGGCGGGCGCGAGATCACGCTGATCGAGACGGAGGCCGTCGAGGCGCTCGACGTGAAGCTCACGCCCGCAGAGACGCGGCGCAACGTGGCGACGCGCGGCGTGCCGCTCAACGATCTCGTGGGCCGGGTCTTCCGCGTCGGCGACGTCCGACTGCGCGGCACGCGGCTCTGCGAGCCGTGCACGTATCTGGAGGGCCTGCTCGCGCGGCCCGGCGTCATGGCGGCGCTGGTCCACCGCGGCGGGCTGCGCGCGCAGGTGCTCGAGGGGGGCACGATCCGGGTCGGCGACGTCGTGCGGCCCGACTAACGAGCGAGGAGGAGCGATGCCGCCGAAGATCACGATCTACACGAACGTCGGCTGAGGGCCCTGCCACCGCGCGACAGAGTATCTGTCGCAGAAGGGTGTGCCGTTCACCGAGCGCAACGTCGGCCGCGACGCCGGCGCCCGCGAGGAGCTGATGGAGCTCGGGTTGACGTCGCTGCCGGTGATCCTGATCGGCGAGCACCGGCTGTCCGGGTTCAACCCGAAGAAGATCGACGAAGCGATCGCGGCTTCGTAGGAGAGATCGAATGGCCGAACCCTCCCAGGCGAACGTCGACAAGATGTGGGCGTACGCGCGCAAGTACGCCGAGAAGTCCGGGACGTCGCTCCACCCGGACGTGAGCGTCACCGAGGCGGTGGTGCAGGGCCTGGCCAAGCACATCGAGGAGGTCGGGCGCCCGCTCTGCCCCTGCAACTTCTATCCGGATCCCAAGGCGGAGGCGAAGCTGCGCCGCTGGATCTGCGCGTGTGACGAGATGCAGAAGTGGAAGTACTGCCACTGCCTGCTCTTCGTCACGCCCGAGGGCCTGCCCATCACCGAGTACCTGCCCGAGGACCACGAGGGGCGCGACGCGTACGGCGTGGTGAAGGACCCGCAGCCCGACAAGGGCCGCGCCACGGCGAAGGTGCTCGAGCGCCAGCAGGCGGAGGGCCGCGAGCCATGACCGCGCACCGCGAGGAGATCCGCGTCCCCGGCATGCCGGAGCCCATCAGCCACTTCACGCACGTCGTGCGCGCGGGCCGGCTCGTCTTCGTCTCCGGCTGCGTGGCGAGCGACGAGAACGGCAAGACGGTGGGCGGCAGCGACATCGTCGCGCAGACGCGCCAGGTCCACGAGAACATCAAGCGCTGCCTGGCCGCCGCCGGGGCGACCTTCGCCGACATCTGCAAGGTCACCGTGTTCCTCAAGAACGTCGCCGACCGCGAGAAGGTCAACACCGTCCGCAAGGAGTACTTCGGCGCGCACCGCCCCGCCAGCACGCTCCTCGAGATCTCGCGCCTGGTGCGCGACGACCTCCTGATCGAGATCGAGTGCACGGCGGTGCTGCCGGAAAGAGCCGGAAGGACCGGGCGTCCGGAGCCACGCGCATCGAGAGCAGGCCACCCACGGCGCAAGCCGGGCTCGCGTACCCCCCTACAAAAAAAGCGCCGTTAGGCCACCCATGCCCACCGTCCGGCTGCGCGACGCCTCCGAGTATCCCGAGCCCGCGCGGCGGCTCTTCGAGCTGTCCAAGCGGTGGTTCGACTACGACTTCAAGGAGCCGCCGGCCATGAGCCGCGTCATGGCCTGGGACCCGCACTTCGGCGGCCCGCACGGCCGCGCCATGAAGCGCGCGATGGCGCCGGGCGAGTTCTCGCGCGGCGAGAAGGAGATGGTGGCGGCCGCGGTCAGCGGCGCCAACGCCTGCACCTACTGAGTCGAGGCGCACACTGCAGCCGGGAAGCTGCAGGGGATGACGGGCGACGACCAGTGGTACGAGGCCGCCTTCGTCGTCGGCATCACCAACGCGCTCAACGTGGTCGCCGACGGCCTGGCGCCGACGCTGCCCCCGCTCGACGCGGCGGCCGCGGGCCCCGAGGCGGCCGCGGTGTTCGCCGAGGCGCGCGCCTTCTATGGCGCCGCCGACGTGCCGGCGCCGCTCGCCGTCGTCGCGCGCGATCCCGCATACCTCGCCGACCTCTGGGGTGCGGTGAAGCGCGCGTTCAGCGAGCGGCGGCTCACGCGCCGCCACAAGACGGCGCTCGCCTTCGCGGTGTCGCTCACGACGCGCTCGACGTTCGGCACCGCCTTCCACCTGGCGGACCTGCGCCGCCTCGGCGTGAGCGAGAGCGGCGTGATGGAGATCGTCGGCGTCACGCAGATGTTCTCCTCGTACACGAAGATCGCCGACACCCTTCAGCTCACCTCCGACATGGCCGACATCGCGCCCGCCGATCCCTCCGGTGTCCCGGACGCCGGCGCGGGGTGAGATGAGCGACGACGCGCGCGACCGCGCGATCGCGCTGTGGCGCGAGGCGTATCGCCAGCAGATGGCCGGCGACCTGGAAGCCGCCATCGCCACCTACCAGCGCTCGATCGCGGCCTGTCCCACCGCCGAGGCCCACACCTTCCTCGGCTGGACGTACTCGTTCCAGGGCCGGCTCGAGGAGGCCACGGCCGAGTGCATGCGCGCCATCGAGGTCGATCCCGACTTCGGCAACCCGTACAACGACATCGGCGTCTACCTCATGCAGCAGGGCAAGCTGGAGGAGGCGATCCCGTGGCTCGAGCGCGCCAAGCAGGCGCCGCGCTACGAGCCGCGCCAGTTCCCCTTCATGAACCTCGGCCGGATCTATCTCAAGCAGGGGCGTTGGTGGCAGGCGCTCCACGAGTTCGAGAGCGCCGTGCGCCACGCCCCCGCCGACGCCGAGCTCGCGAAGACCCTGCACTCCCTGCGCGCCCGCCTCAATTGACCACATGGGGGGCCCCGAAATGGCCCCCCAACCCCCCCCGCGCTCGGGGCGGCCCGGCGGAGCCGTGCCGCCCCTCGAGGCCGCGCTTGGATCTGCCGGCGAAGCCGTGCGCCACCCGGGCCGCCCTCTAGGCTCCCTGGCATCGGGTTTGTAAGTGTTCCTGCCATGACCCCACGTGACCGTGCCTCCAGCGTTCGTACTCGACCTGGGCGGCCGTACCCGCTCGGGGCCATCTGGGACGGCTCCGGTGTGAACTTCGCCCTCTTCTCCGAGAACGCCACCGGTGTCGAGCTGTGCGTGTTCGAGGGGGAGCGGGAGACCCGGGTGCCCGTCGTCGAGAAGAGCGACCACGTCTGGCACGTGTACCTGCCGGAGGCGCGCCCCGGGACGCGCTACGGCTACCGGGTGCACGGCCCGTGGGACCCCGCCAAGGGCCACCGGTTCAACCCCGCCAAGCTGCTGCTCGACCCCTACGCCCGCGCCGTGGACGGGACGATCACCTGGGGCGACTCGCTCTTCGGCTACGAGGTCGGCGGCGGCGAGGATGCCGATCTGAAGCTCGACAGCCACGACAGCGCCGCCCACATGCCCAAGGCCATCGTGGTGGACACCGCGTTCACCTGGGGCGGCGACCGCCCGCCGCGCACGCCGTGGAACGAGACGCTGATCTACGAGGCCCACGTCAAGGGCCTGACCCAGCGCCATCTCGACGTGCCCCAGGAGCTGCGCGGGACCTACGCGGGCGTGGCCATCCCCGCGGTGCTCGAGCACTGGAAGGCGCTCGGCGTGACGGCCATCGAGCTGATGCCCGTGCACCAGTTCGTCTCCGACCGGTACCTCAAGGAGAAGGGCCTGGCGAACTACTGGGGCTACAACTCCATCGGCTTCTTCGCCCCCGACTTCCGCTACGCCGCCTCCAGCGACCGCGGCGACCAGGTCAACGAGTTCAAGACCATGGTCAAGACGCTGCACGAGAACGGCATCGAGGTGATCCTCGACGTCGTCTACAATCACACCGCCGAGGGCAACCACCTGGGGCCGACGTTCTGCTTCCGCGGCATCGACAACGCCGCCTACTACCGGCTGAGCCCCGAGGACCCCCGGCATTACGTGGACTTCACGGGCTGCGGCAACACGCTCAACATGACCCACCCCCGCACGCTGCAGCTCATCATGGACAGCCTGCGGTACTGGATCCAGGAGATGCACGTCGACGGGTTCCGCTTCGACCTCGCCTCCGCGCTGGCGCGCGAGCTGAACGACGTCGACCGGCTGGGCTCGTTCTTCGACATCATCCACCAGGACCCGGTGATCTCGCAGGTGAAGCTGATCGCCGAGCCGTGGGACCTCGGCGAGGGCGGCTACCAGGTCGGCAACTTCCCCAACCAGTGGGCGGAGTGGAACGGCATCTACCGCGACACCGTGCGCGCCTTCGTCAAGGGCGACGAGGGCCAGGCAGGCGGGATGGGCCACCGGCTCACCGGCTCCAGCGACCTCTACGGCCGCGGCGGGCGGCGGCCGTACGCGTCGATCAACTTCGTCACCGCGCACGACGGCTTCACGCTGCACGACCTCGTGTCCTACGACGGAAAGCACAACGAGGCCAACAAGGAAGACAACCGCGACGGCTCGGACCACAACATCTCCTGGAACCACGGCGTCGAGGGGCCGACCGACGACGTGAAGATCACGGCGCTGCGCGAGCGGCAGAAGCGGAACTTCCTGGCCATCCTGCTGCTCTCGCAGGGCGTGCCGATGATCTGCGGCGGCGACGAGATGGGCCGCACGCAGCAGGGCAACAACAACGCGTACTGCCAGGACAACGAGATCTCCTGGGTCGACTGGCAGCTCGACGGCATGCGGCGCGACCTGCTGACCTACGCGCGGACGGTGTCCAAGCTCCGCCGCCGGCATCCCGTCTTCCGCCGCCGCCAGTTCTTCTTCGGCCGGCCGATCCAGGGCTCGGAGGTCAAGGACCTGACGTGGTTCCGGTGCGACGGCAAGGAGATGACGCAGGACGACTGGACCAATTCGTTCACGCGCTGCGTCGGCCTGCGGCTGGCCGGCGACGCGATCAGCGAGCAGGACGCGCAGGGCCGGCGCATCGTGGACGATACGTTCCTCGTCATGCTCAACGCGCACCACGAGCCGATGGGCTTCACGCTGCCCGCGCACCGCAAGGAGGTTCGCTGGGAGCCCGTGCTCGACACGCGCGAGCCGACCGGCAAGATCAAGCGCGAGGCGCTCCGCGGCGGGGACACCTACGACCTCGAGGGACGCTCGATCGCCGTGCTGCGACTGCGCCGCGAGGGGAAGGCGGGCGAGGCCGCCGACGCCGGCGACAACCCCGACTAGGGAGGAGCGCATGCCCGACAGGATCCGCGTGAACACCGCCAACGAGAAGGAGCTGCTGGAGATCCCCGGCTTGCGTCCCGACGACGCCGCGGCCATCGTCCGCTTCCGCGATGCGCACGGCCCGATCGCCGACGCCGAGCAGCTGAGCCGCGTGCTCGGCGGCCGCGAGCTCGGCGAGCCGACGCGCGCGCACGTCGACTTCGACCCCGCCAATCAGACGGCGCCCGAAGCGCCGGGCGCGTAGCTACACGCGAGACCGAGGAGCGCCACGGGTTTCCCGGGGCGCTCCGAGCGTTGGGGGGTATGGGGGGCCATTTCGGGGCCCCCCATCTACACTCTAGTCTGGCGGCCGGCCCAGTAGGGCTCGCGGAGCAGGCGCTTGACGAGCTTGCCCGCGGCGTCGCGCGGGAACTCGTCGTGGAAGGACACCTCGCGCGGGGTCTTGTAGTCCGCGAGGTGCGCGCGGCAGAACTCGGCCAGCTCGCGCTCGCTCGCCCGCTCGCCGTAACGGAGCTGGACGGCCGCGTGGACGCGCTCGCCCCATTCGGGATCCGGCACCCCGAAGACGGCCACGTCCTCGACGGCGGGGTGGCGGTGCAGCGCGTCCTCGATCTCCGCGGGGTAGATGTTCACGCCGCCCGAGATGATCATGTCGCGCTTGCGGTCGCAGATGTAGACGAAGCCCTCCGCGTCGATCCACGCCACGTCGCCCACCGACATCCACTCGCCGCGCGAGGTCTGCGCGGTGGCCGCCGGGTTCTTGTAGTACTCCTCGAAGACACCGGTGTAGCGTCGGATGAAGAGCTCGCCCGGCGTTCCCGCCGGCACGGGCGCGCCCGCGTCGTCGAGGATGGCGAGCTCGACGGCCGCGGAGGCGCGCCCACACGAGCCGGGCTTGCGCAGCACGTCCTCCGGCCGCAGCACGGTGTTCACGCCGAGCTCCGTCGACCCGTAGAACTCGTAGAGCACGGGCCCGAACATCGCCAGCGCCTGCTCCTTCACGCGCATCGGGCAGGGCGCGGCCGCGATCACGAGCGAGCGCATGGACCGCACGTCGTAGCGCGCGCGCACGGCCTCGGGCAGGTCCACGATGCGCTTGAGCAGCGTGGGGGCCATGAACGTCGTCGTGCAGCGGTGCCGCTCGATCAGGGCCAGGGCCTGCTCGGGATCGAACTTCGGCATCACCACCACCGTGTTCCCCACCAGGTGCGCGTAGACGGCGAAGCTGCCCGGCGCGGAGTGGTACATCGGGCCGGCCACGAGGTGCACGTGCGCGGGGTCGAGACAGTCGAGCTCGGCCAGCCGCGGCAGCACCGCGGCGGGGTCGGTCACGCGGCGCAGCGCGCCCTTCGGCTTGCCGGTGGTGCCGGCGGTGTAGATCATCGAGCCGCCGGCGGCGGCGGGCGGGGGCGGCGGCGTGTCGAGGCCGCGCGCGAGCAGGTCGGGCAGCGCCTCCGCCCACGGCCGCCGCTCGGCGCCGAGCGTGATCCAGTGCTTGACGCGCGCGCCGCCGCGCACGCGCTCGGCCATGGCCAGGAAGGCGTCGCCGACGAACACCGCCGTCGCGTCGGAGTTGTCGAGGATGTAGGCGGCCTCGTCCTCGGTGAGGCGGTGGTTCATCGGCACCGAGATCGCGCCGAGCAGCCGCACCGCGGCGCCTGCGACGAGGTTCTCGATCGAGTTGTGCGCGTACACGACCACGTGCTGGCCCGCGGCCACCCCGAGGCCGCCGAGCGCGTGGGCGAGCCGGTTCCGGGTACGGAAAAATTCTTCCCAGGTGAGCGACCGGTCGCCCTCGATGATGGCGGCCCGGTGGGGGTGCCTCGCGGCGTGCGCGGCGATCGGGTCCACGGTGGCGAGAGTCTACCCCGTGGTGGCCCGGCTTGTGCACCGGAGTGCGGGAATGGCTCCCGAGCGCCGGGCCCGGCCGCGCCGCTTCCAGCCCCTCCTGCAGATCCTCGTGCTCGCCTTCGCGATCTTCTGCCTCGGCGTGGCCCGGGACGTCTTCATCCCCATCGCGCTCGCGATGCTGCTCACGTTCGTGCTCGCGCCGATCACCGAGTGGCTGCGGCGCTGGCGGCTGCCCCGCGTGGCCGCCGTGATCGTGACGGTCGCCCTGGCGTTCTCCGTGCTCGGCGGCCTGGGCTGGCTGCTCGCCTCGCAGGTCACGACGCTCGCCGCCGACCTGCCGCAGTACAAGGACAACCTGATGGGCAAGATCCGTCAGGTGCGCCGCGTCAAGGCCGGCTCGCTCGAGCAGGCGCAGTCCACCGTGAAGGAGGTCATCGGCGAGCTGCAGAAGAACGACGGCGTCGTCAAGAAGCGGCCGCCGCAGCCCGTGGTCATCGAGCGCCAGCCGCCGGGCGGCCTGGAGGGGCTGCGCGCGACGCTGGCGCCCGTGGCCGACGTGCTCGGCACGGCCGGCCTCGTGGTCGTGCTTGTGGTGTTCATGCTGATCGAGCGGCAGCGGCTGCTCGAGCGGGTGATCCGCCTGGCCGGCACGCGACGCGTGACGCTCACGACCAAGATCCTCACCGACGCCGCCGAGCGCATCGGCCGCTATCTGCGCATGCAGGGCCTGATCAACACCGCCTTCGGCTGCGCCATCGGCACCGGCCTCTTCTTCATCGACGTGCCGTACGCGCTGCTGCTCGGCGTGCTGGCGGGCCTGCTGCGCTTCATCCCCTACGTGGGCCCGTGGGTGGGCGGCGGCCTCGCCGCCGTGGTGAGCCTCGCCGTCTTCGACGGCTGGCGCGAGCCGCTGCTGGTGCTGGCGCTCTTCGCGGGTGTGGAGCTGCTCATCTATCTCGTCCTCGAGCCGCTGCTCTACAGCCACTCGGCGGGCGTCTCGCCGCTGGCGCTCCTGATCACCCTCGCGTTCTGGACATGGCTCTGGGGCCCGATCGGGCTCATCCTCGGCACGCCGCTGACCGTGTGCCTGGTGGCGCTCGGCCGCCACGTGCCGGACATGGAGTTCATCGTCGTCCTCTTCGGCGACGAGCCCGTCGTTCCCATCGACGTCGCCGTCTACCAGCGGCTGCTCAAGGGCGACGAGGCGGGCGCGCGCGGCGTGCTCGAGGAGTACGTCAAGACCCACGCGGCCGCCGACGTGTACGAGGACGCGCTGATGCCCGCGCTGGCGCGCGCGCGCCGCGACGCCGCGCACGGGGCGCTCGAGCCGGAGGAGGCGCGCCGGATCGCCGCGGCCATGGGCCGCGTGCTCGACGCGCTCGAGGCCGCCGCGCTCCCTGCGGCCGCCGCGCGCGACGCGGGCGAGCCGGGACCCGCCGTGCCCGCGCTCGTCGGGCTGGCCTGCCCCGCGCGCGACGAGATCGACGCGGCCGCCCTCCGCGTCCTCGCGAGCCGCGTCGCGGCCGACGGCGTGCGGCTTCACGTGCTGGCGCCGGGACTCCTCGCCGCGGAGGTCGTGGAGCAGGTGGCGGCGAGCGTGCCGGGCGTGGTGGTGGTGGGCTCGCTCGCGCCGGGCGGCCGCGCCCACGCGCGCTACGTGTTCAAGCGGCTACGCGCGCGCTTCCCCGACCTGCCGCTGGTGGCCGCCTGCTGGGGGGCCGCGCACGAGGCCGACCGGGCCTGCGCGGAATTGATCGAGGCCGGCGCCACGGAGGTCGCCACCACCCTCCGCGAGGCGCGCGAGCGGATCGTCCAGTACCGGATGGTGCGCGGCGAGCAGACCCCCTCACGCGCCGCGTGACGCGGCCGCCGCGCCTGCGTTATGCTCGGCGCGTGCGCCGCTTCGTCCTCGCCCTGCTCGGAGTCCTCGTGGCCGTGCTCCCGGCCGCGCACGCCCAGCCCGCGCGCTGGCGCGGCACGGGCGTCGTGATGGCCGTGCTGCCCGCGCCCTCGAACCTGCACTCCACGCGGCCCGTGATCGTGCTGAATCACGATCCGATCAAGGGGCTCATGGAGGACCGCATGACGATGCCGTTCA
>DASYTM010000052.1:0-7594 GCA_036002345.1 Candidatus Methylomirabilota bacterium
GTTGCCCTTGGCGGGATCGGCCGGGCGCAGGATATAGAAATCCACGTCGTACTCGACGCGGCCGCGCTCGTTCTTCGGCGCGCCCGCGAGCCCCACGATCCCCTGGTTCGCGGGCGCGGCGGGATCCAGCTCGCCCTTCGCCACGCCGACGACCTTGACGTAGGCGCCGGCCGCGCTGAACACGGTGCCGTCGGCGAACGGCTCGGTCCGGGTGATCTCGACGGCGGTGATGGCCGCGCGCGCGGGCCAAGCCGCGAGGCAGACGGCGGACAGGGCGAGCGTGAGCGAGCACAGCATGCGCATCTCGAGGGCTCCTAGAGTTCGGGGCGGCAGACTTTCCGGAAATTGCACCAGCGGCAGATACGCAGGTCCTCGGTGCGCTCGAACGCCTCGAGGACGGCGACGTTCTTGTCGGGATCGGCGAGGTACGCCTTCATCCCGCGGATGGAGAGCCGGAGCTGCTCGCGGATGTCGGCGAGCCGGGCCTCGTCCCAGCGATGCGGGGTGACGACGGGCTCCCGCAGATTGACCTCCAACAGATCGACCTTCTCCGGATCGACGCCGAGCATGTCCTTGGCGTAGAGGGCGTAGCAGCCGAGCTGGAACGCGGCGGAGTCGGGATCGGCGCCGCCCGTCTTCCAGTCGATCAGCGCGAGCCGGCCCTCCGCCGTCCAGAAGCCGAAGTCCGGGGCGATCCAGATCGGCGTGCCCTCGAAGTCGAGCACCTTGCTCCAGTGCTCGATCGACCAGTGTTCGGGCGCGGTGGTCCTGATGTCGGCCAGCAGCGGCAGCCGGAAGAAGTTGCGCAGGCACGTCGTGACGTTGCGGCTCAGCGCCTGCCACACCTCGGGCTTGAGGTCGACGGTGTACTCGTGCTCGAACAGCGCCAGCGTCTTGGGGTTCTCGCGGTAGCGGCCGTCACGCGACGAGCGCCAGTCCCCGCGCATGCGCTGCACGACGTCGGCGATGAACGGCTCCACGGGCACGTCGCGCCCGGCGCCGAAGATGTGCATCGCCATCTCGATCGCGTCGTGGACGACCCGGCCGCCCCACATCTGGCGCGTGGCGAGCTGCTTGAGCACGTAGAGCCGGCGCACGTCCTCGGCCACGCCCGCCTCCCAGCCGCCCCAGGCGCCGTAGTAGTGGTAGAAGTAGCGGCGCTTGCACTCCTGAAAGACGCCGTCGCGGCTGCGGGACCAGGAGAAGTCGTTGGTGAGGTCGGGCACCGCCTCGCATTCTATGCTAGCCTCGGCGCGATGACGACGGCATTCACGGTCGAGTGCCCCTGCTGTCAGGCAAAGCTGACAATCGACCCCGAGGTGCGCGCCGTGATCGCCCACGAGGATCCGCCTCGCCGGCGCACGGTGGACAATCTCGACTCCGCGTTCGGCGCGCTCGGCGCCAAGGCCAAGGAACGCGAGGCCCGGTTCCGCGAAGCCCAGGCGTCGGAAACGGACAAAGGTAAGCTGCTCGATCGGAAGTTCCAGGAAGGGCTCAAGAAGGCCAAGGACTCGCCCGACCCGCCACGACGGCCCTTCGACTACGAGTGACCGGCCTCGTCGGTGACCTGCTACGGCGGGTCAGCCGGAGCTTTTACCTCTCGCTCGCGATCCTCCCCCGCTCGCTGCGCGAGCCTATCGGTCTCGCCTACCTGCTCGCGCGCGCCAGTGACACGGTCGCCGATACCCGGCTCCTGCCGCGGCCCGAGCGGCTGCGCCACCTGGCCGCGCTGAGCGCCGGGTACGCGGGCGCGCCCGCCGAGCTGGGGGCCGTCGCACGGGCCTGCGCCCCGCTCCAGGCCCACGAGGCCGAGCGCGAGCTCCTCGGGCGCGTGGGCGAGGCGCTGGCGCAGGTCGACCGCCTCGCCCCCGACGACCGCGCCGCCGTCCGAACGGTGCTGGCGACCATCACCGAGGGCCAGCGCTTCGACCTCGAGCGGTTCCCCGGTGAGGACGCCAAAACGCTCGCCGCGCTCGACACGCTCGCCGACCTCGACCGATACACGTATCTGGTCGCCGGCTGCGTCGGCGAGTTCTGGACGCGCGTGTGCGTGGCCCACCGGCCCCGGCTCGGCGGCTGGGACGTCACGGCCATGAGCGCCACCGGCGTGCGCTTCGGCAAGGCGCTGCAGCTGACCAACGTGCTGCGCGACGTGCCCGCGGACCTGCGCCACGGGCGCTGTTACCTGCCCGCACGCGAGCTGGCCGCCCTCGGGCTCTCGTCGCGCGACCTGCTCGAGCCCGCGCGCGCCGCCGCCGCGCGTCCGCTCCTCGCGCGGCTCCTGCGCGACGCGCTCGATCACTACGACGCCGCGTGGCGCTACACGCTGGCGATCCCGCGCGCGGAGTGGCGGCTGCGCCTGGCCTGCGCGTGGCCGCTGCTCATCGGCCTCGGCACCCTGGCGGCCATCGCGCGCCACCCGAACCCGCTCGCCGTCGAGCGCCCGATCAAGATCTCGCGCGGCGCCGTGCGCGCGATCCTCGCCCGCTCGTCGCTCGCCGTGTGGTCGGACGGCGCGCTCCGTCGCGAGGCGGGCCGCCTGCGGCCCACCGTCATGGGGGGCCCCGACATGGCCCCCCAAACCCCCCAACCCTCGGAGCCGTCCCGGCGGAGCCGTGACGGCCCTCGGTAACGCACTTGCGCACGCGGCTCGAGCGTGTGCAACGTATGAGCGCCCCACGCAGGTATCTGGAGGTCGCCATGGAACGGATGATGGACGGCGGCGGCTACGGCTCGACTCCCATGACCCCCGGCTCCGACCTCGGAATGCCCCCGATGGGTGAGGAGCGCCCCGAACGGAAGCCGGCCGGCCGCAAGCGCGGCGCGGGCGCCGGCGGCAAGAAGCGCGGGCGCAAGAAAGTGTCGAAAGCGCGGCGCGGGACGGCCAAGGCCCGCGGCAAGGCGCGCGGCAAGACGCGCTCGCGCGCGAAGAAGGCCGGACGGAAGGCGCGCCGCCGCTAATCCGCGAGCTTCAGGCCGAGGAGCGAGGCCGGATCGATCCGTGCGGCGCCGAGCTGGGCGCCGAAATGCAGGTGTGGGCCCGTGGTCCGTCCCGTCATCCCGACCGTGCCGAGCGTCTGCCCGCGGTCCGCCCGGTCGCCCTGCGCCACCGCGACCGTGTCGAGGTGGAAGTAGAGCGTGAAGAGCCCGAGGCCGTGGTCGAGCACGACCAGGCGGCCCGGAAAGAAGTAGTCCGCGACCAGCGCGACCCGCCCGGCGTTGGCGGCCACGACCGGGGTGCCGAGGGGCGCCGTGAAGTCGGCCCCCGCGTGCGCGGCGCGCGGCTTGCCGTTGATGATCCGCCGGGCGCCGAAGCCCGTCGGCGGCTCGCTCCCCGCCACCGGCCGCGCGAAGGCGCCGCGCCAGAGGCGCTCGGGGGAGATCGTCCGGTAGAGCGTGCGCAGGCGCTCGCCCTCCGCCACCGCGCGGCGCTCCGTCTCGGGGTCGAGGTCGGCCATGCCCGGCGGCACGGTGAGCCGCTGCACCACGAACTGGCGCGTGGCCACCGTCACCTTGCCGTCGAGCCGCCGCGGCTCGAGCCCGGGCTCGAGCACGGCGAGCCGCCACGGCTGGACGCCGGGCTTGACGTCGATGTCGAGGCCCACCAGCGCCGCGTGGCCGCCGCCGTAGGGGAAGAACGCGAGGGGGCGGCCGCCGACCGAGCCCTCCACGACGGCGCTCTCCGACCCGCCCCGCACGTGCAGCCACGCGATGTCGCCGATGTGCGGGCGCGCGGGATGCCACGTCACGGCCAGGCGGTCCGCGGCGAACGCCGGGGCGGCGGGGAGCAGGGCCAGGACGAGGAGGAGGATCGCCCGCGCGGCTGGCCGCGCGGTCACTCGGGGCGCTGCTGCTTCAGGAACTGCTCGATCTCCTCCACGAGCTCGGAGGCAGGTGGCAGCTCGCCGGGGTCGCCCGGCGTGGCCTCCTCCTCGGCGTCGCGCGACTCCAGCTTGCGGATGTAACCGGCGATCTTGTCGTTCTGCGCGACGATCTCGGTGAGGTTCTGGTCGAACTGCTTGCCGGCGTCCTCGAGATCGCTCAGATCCGCCGTGGCGTGGAGCAGCAGGAGCACGCGCCGCACGAGGGCGAGCGCGGCCTTGGGGTTCTCGATGCCCGAGATGTAGTGCGGCACGTTCGCCCAGAGGCTCGCCGTGGCCACCCCCTGCTCGCGGCAGGCGATGTTGAGCACGCCCACGATCCCCGTGGGTCCCTCGTAGCGCGTCGGCTTGATGCCCAGCAGGCGCTGCAGCTCCGGGTCGGCGGCGCTGCCCGAGAGCCGCACCGGGCGCGTGTGGGGCACCTCGGCCAGCAGGGCGCCCAGCGTCAGCACCAGCGTGGCCTCGCAGCGCTTGGCGAGCTGGATGATGGCGTTGCAGTAGGTCTTCCACTTGAGGTGGGGCTCGGTGGCCACCCCCACGATGATGTCCCGGTCCAGCTCGGGCGCCTGGGAGATCGAGAACTCGGTGGCCGGCCAGGTGATCTCCCGCTCGGTCTCCGACCCCGGCTTGAACCGCACGGTCGGCCGGGAAAGCCCGAAGTGGTAAAACTCTTCCGAGTCGATCTCGGCGAACTTCCCGGCGTTGAAGGTGGTGCCCAGGTAGCGGACGGCCGTCGTGGCCGACTCCGCCGCGTCGTTCCAGCCGCTGAAGGCGGCGATCAGGATGGGGCGCCGGAGCCGGGACGGCATCGCGTGGATCGTGAGCGGGTCCATGGGTGAATCGAGTCTACCATTTGAACCCCCGACAACCCCGGGGTAGCATTGTGACCGGCGGTTCTGCTGCGACGCCTCGAACGGAGATCTCATTCGCCCGGAGGACCGAGCATGCGTAGCAACCGGTGGCGGCTTCTGCTGATCGGCGGAGTGCTGGTAACGCTGGCTGGATGCGCGTCGAGCGAGGAGTGGACGACGTGGAAGCAGCACCCCACGCACTTCGCCTCGGGCGACCATGGTTTCTTTTCTGTGCGTAACCGCGAGGGCAAGTCGGCCCGCGTGACGCGCGAGGACATCGCGCTCGCGCGCGACCAGGGCTGGTGGGGCAAGCCCATCACGGTGAGCTCGGAGCAGATCCTCGAGCGGTAAATGCCGGGTTGACGCGGCCGGTGTCGCGGACGTGACGCTCCCGACACCGGCCGTGGTCATGCGCGCCGTCCAACTCCCTGCCGGCACGAGAGACGCTGCCGTGGCATCCTCGATGCAGAGGTCGCACGCATGATGACACGACGAGTCGCCTCCATCTTGGCCGTGCTGCTGCTGTCCGTGGCCGCCGTCGAGGCGGCGCC
The DNA here is from genome assembly GCA_036002345.1 of Candidatus Methylomirabilota bacterium. Lineage (GTDB taxonomy): Bacteria > Methylomirabilota > Methylomirabilia > Rokubacteriales > CSP1-6 > AR12. The sequence continues at coordinate 5,284 of DASYTM010000052.1, forward strand.
GGCCGAGGACCGCCTCCTCGCGCTGGATCGCTACACGTCGGACAAGGGACGGACGCTGGGCGCCACGTACGTCGCGACGCTCAAGCAGATCAACGCGTCGATCTACCACTGCATGCCGTGGCTCGAGGTGCCGAAGGAAGGCCTCGGGTTCTACAAGCCGCGCGACGCCTCGCGCGACGACCGGTACCTCTCGCTGCGCGTGTACATCGAGCAGGAGCCGTCCACGCAGTTCACGGCGATGCCGGTGGAGCAGCGGGCCTCGTCGATGTTCTCGCGCTACGTCGGCCCGCTCCTGCGCCGCCTGGCCGGCAACCGCGCCATGCTCGCCGACAACTCGCTCGACGGGTTCACGGTCATCCTGGAGTGGCTCAAGCAGATACCGCTCGCGGGCGGCCGTCCCGTGCACGAGACGATTGCCGTGTTCCTCGACAAGCCGACGGCTCTCGAGTACCTCCAGGGCATGGTCAAGGCCCCGGACCTCGCGGAGCGCGCGCGCGTCTACGGCTGGGACGGCGAGACGCCCCTCGGCCGCCTGCGCCTGGCCTCGTGGGACGACAACTTCGTCTCGACCTACAAGGTCGAGAACTACCAGCTCGCCGCCGGCGTCACCTGTCAGTAGCCCGAGGGTCGACGGGGAGCCCGGCTAGGGCTCCCCGTTGACCAGGATCCGGCGCAGCGCCCGCCGCAACCCCGGAAACGCGATCTCCCGCCACGGCAGGCGGCCGAGCGGGAACCACCGCACCTCCGACACGTCGTCGGCGGCACGCACACGGAGCGAGCTCGGCGTCACCCGGTAGATCACGGCCAGGACGGGCACGCCGCCCGGCCCGTAGCGATCGGTCGCGAAGCCCGCCAGGCGCGCGCGCCGAACACCGATCCCGATCTCCTCGGACAGCTCGCGCGCCAGCGCCCGCGCCGGCGTCTCGCCGGCCTCGACGAACCCGCCGGGCAGATCCCACGTCCCCGCGTAGGGCGGCCGGGCCCGGCGGCCGAGGAGCACGCGGCCGCGGTGCACGATCAGGGCGACCGCCGCAGGCACGGGATTGTCGTAGAAGACCCAGCCGCAGCGCCGGCAGCGGCGGCGCCGCGTGCCCTCGAGCGTGACGGCGCGCAGGCGCCCGCCGCACGCGAGGCAACAGCGGGGCGTCACTTCCGGGGCATCCCCTGGGGTCGAGCGATCGCGGCGTCGATGGCGTGCGCGATGGCGGTGATCGCGCGCGCCGCTTCGCTGGCCGGCGCCGAGGCGACCAACGGCTCGCCGAGATCGGCGGCGGCGGCGAGCGCGGGATCGAAGGGCACCGCGCCGAGGAACGGGATGCCCGCCTCGCGGGCGAGCTCGACGCTCGAGGCGCCGGGGAAGAGGCCGGTCATGTTCTCCACGAGCCCGAGCACCGGCGCCTTCGCCTGCGCGGCGACCGTGATCGACTTGCGCACGACGAGGTGGGACACGTCCGACGGGATCGTGACGACGACCGTGCCCGACAGCGCGGGCACGAGGGAGGCCACCATGACCAGCCGATCGGTCCCCGGCGGCAGGTCCAGCAGCAGCATGTCGAGCTCGCCCCACGCCGTGTCGGCGAGGAACTCGCGCAGGGCGTTGGCTTCCATGGCGCCCCGCCACGTGTGCGACTCGGCCTGAGTCGGCGCCTCCCAGACGAGCGGCGCGTCGTCGGAGGGCAGCAGGAGGTCCATCGACATCACGCGCACGCCGAGCGCGCCCTCGGGCGGCGTGACGCCCTCGGCGCCCACGACGAGCCGGCGGCCGCGCACGCCGAGCATGGTGGCCATCGTGGGCCCGTTGAGGTCGGCGTCCAGCACGCCCACGCGCCGGCCCTCGAGGGCCCAGCACGCGGCCAGGTTCGCCGTCAGCGACGACTTCCCCACCCCACCCTTGCCCGACACCACGGCGACGATCGCGCGCACGCCGGCGAGGCGGGCGCGCAGGCGCGCGTGCTGCTCGCCGACCTGTCCCTCGATGTTCGAGCCGCCGTCGCCGGCGATGTCCTTGTAGCGCTTGGGCATTGGCTAGTCGGGCAGCGGCTGGTCGCGCGTCCACGCCGCCACCCCGACGAAGAGCAGCGCGACCACGGTGACGAGGAAGAACACGGCGGCGCCGGCGCGGAACGTGATCTCGCCGCCCCACGGCGCGGCCACGCTCGCCGTCTCGGGCCGCAGCACCACGCGCAGCACGTGCCATGCCCGAAAGGCCATGAGCACGGTCAGGATGCGCGCGAAGTCGCGGCGGCTCAGCACCCAGCGCTCGAACCAGGCGCGCCGCCGGCGCAGGAGATACGGGATGACGATGACGAAC
>DASYTM010000053.1:0-27690 GCA_036002345.1 Candidatus Methylomirabilota bacterium
AGCTCCACCCCGCGCTGCAGGCGAAGCTGCTGCACGTGCTGCAGGACGGCGAGTTCTCGCGCGTGGGCGGCCGCCACAACATCCGCGTGGACGTCCGCGTGATCTGCGCCACCAACCGCGACCTCGCGCGCGAGGTGGCGAGCAGCCGCTTCCGCGAGGACCTCTTCTACCGGCTCAACGTCATCAACATCCTGGTGCCGCCGCTGCGCGAGCGCCGCGAGGAGATCCCGGCCCTGGCCGGGTACTTCGTGAACCGCTACTCGCGACTGTTCAACTTCCCGGAGCGCGAGGTGACGCCCGAGGCCATGCACGCGTTCATGCAGTACCACTGGCCGGGCAACATCCGCGAGCTCGAGAACTTCATCAAGCGGATGATCGTGCTCCAGGATTTCGCGCTGCCGCGCACCCTCATGGCCCCCGCGCCGGTGGCCGTGGCGGCCCCGGCCGCGCCCGAGCCGTTCGCCGCCACCAAGGGCCTGTCCCTCAAGGAAATCTCCCGCCGCGCGGTGCTGGAGGCGGAGCGCGAGGTCATCTGCCGCGCGCTCGAGCAATGCCGGTGGAACCGCGTCAAGACCGCCCGGATGCTGAAGATCAGCTATCGCGCGCTCCTCTACAAGATCAAGGACATGGGCCTGAAGCAGGACTCGGCCGCGAGCTGAGCCCGGCTCTGACCCGGAGGACAACACCCCATGACCCTCAAGTGGTTCGTCGTCGCGGCAGCACTGCTCGCCGGCTTCGGCGTGTTCACCGCCCACGCCCAGATGCGTCCCCAGCCGGCCTACCCGCCGGCGAAATCGTCGGCGCCGGCCGCGCCGCAGGCGAGCGCGCCCATGCCCGCCGCCTCGCCCTCGTCGAGCTTCACGACGGGGGCGGCCGCGCCCATGGGCGGCTTCCCGGTCAGCTCCGACTACGTGATCGGCCCGGAGGACGTCCTGCAGATCTCCGTGTGGAAGAACGAGGCGCTGTCGCGCACGCTCGCCGTGCGGCCCGACGGCAAGATCTCGATCCCGCTCCTGCACGACGTGCAGGCCGCCGGCCTCACCCCCATGCAGCTCCGCGACAAGATCGCGACCGCGCTCTCGGAGTTCATGCCGAACGCCGAGGTGGCGGTGACGGTCACGGACGTGCGCAGCTACCGCGTGTCCGTGCTCGGCGAGGTGCAGCGGCCGGGCGTGCTCCAGCTCAAGAGCGACACGACGGTGCTGGAAGCGCTCGCGCTCGCGGGCGGCTTCCGTGACTTCGCGTCGCCCGGCAAGATCATGATCCTCCGCAAGGACGCTCACGGCAGCACGCACAAGATCCCGTTCAACTACCACCGCGCCGTCAAGGACACCCGTAACCAGGACAACGTCACGCTGAAGTCCGGCGACGTGGTCGTCGTTCCTTAGAGGTGAATTCCATGCCGACTCCGCCGACCGTCTACGACGAGACCGCCAAAGGGCCGGGGCTGGCCGGCCTGCTCGAGATCGTGCGCCGCCGCCGCGTGCTCGCGCTCCTGCCGTTCCTGTTCGTGCTGACGGCGGCGGTCTCCATGGCCGTGTTCCTGCCGAGCCTCTGGACCGCCCGGTCGCTCGTGCTGGTCAACCGCCAGGTGATCCCCGAGCGCTTCGTGACGTCGACCGTGCAGGCCGACCTCGAGGCCCGGCTGCTCACCCTGAGCCAGGAGATCCTCACGCCCCAGCGCCTGATGCAGATCGCCGGGCAGTACGGCCTCTACCCCCGCGCGCGCTCGGCCGACGAGCTCGTGGACCGCATGCGCAAGGACATCCGCATCGAGCTGGTGGAGGACCGCCAGCAGCGCAACCGCGAGAACCGCTCGTTCCTCTTCACCGTCGCCTACACCGCGTCCAATCCCGTGGTGGCCGCGCGCGTGGCCAACACCCTCGCCTCGCTCTACATCGAGGAGAACGGACGCATGCGCGAGGCGCAGGCGGCGGGTACCTCCGAGTTCCTGGAAACGCAGCTCAAGGAGCTGCGCGAGAAGCTCCAGCGCCAGGAAGGGCAGATCACCGCCTACAAGGAGAAGCACCTCGGCGAGCTGCCCGAGCAGAAGGAGGTCAACCTCCGCACGCTCGAGCGCCTGCAGCAGCAGCTCTCGCTCGCCCACGAGAACAACCGCCGGGCCAGCGAGCGCCGGCAGATGCTGACCAACGCGCTGGGCGAGATCGACACCACGTCCACCATGACGGCCGCGCCGAGCCTGGCCGGCCCCACCGTCACGCCCGCCGACACCGCGGCCGCGCGCCTCAACCTGCTCCGCCAGGAGCTGGCCATGACGCAGACGCGGTTCAGCGACAAGTACCCCGACGTCGTCCAGCTCAAGGAGCAGATCCGCGTGCTGGAGGCCAAGGTGGAGGCCGAGAAGGCCGCCGCCGCCGCCGCGCTGCCGAAGTCCGTGGCCACCGGCCCCAAGAAGGCCGGGGGGCGCGACCTCCGCATGCCGCCGGAGAACGCCTACGTCCAGAGCCTGATGACGCAGCTCGACCAGGCGACCGTCGAGTCCAAGACGTCCGCCGAGGAGATCCGCGGCATCAACGGCCAGATCGCCGTCTACCAGCGCCGGCTCGAGAACACGCCCAAGCGCGAGCAGGAGCTGGCCGTGCTCACGCGCGACTACGACGCCGCGAAGGATCTCCACAAGTCGCTGATCGCCAAGCGCGGCGAGGCCGACATGGCCTCCGAGCTGGAGCAGCGCCAGAAGGGTGAGAACTTCCGCGTGATCGAGCCCGCGCGGATGCCCGACCGTGCGGCCGGGCCCAACCGCTTCCGCCTGCTCCTCGTCGGCCTCGCCCTGGCCCTCGGGGCCAGCGGCGCCGCCGTCGTGCTCGCCGAGCAGGTGGACACGTCGTTCCGCCGCGTCGACGAGGTGCGCTCGACGCTGCCCCTGCCCGTGCTCTCCGCCATCCCGCGTATCAGCACCGAGCAGGATCGCACGCGCCTCATGCGCCAGCGCCGCTGGGCGACGGCGGCGGTGGGCGCCGGCCTCCTGATCGTGGCCGGCACCTCCTTCATGGTCGCGCACGACAACCAGGGGCTCGTCGCGCTGCTGTCGCCGTCACCCCAGTCGGCGACCGCGACGACGGGGAGGTAGTCATGTACTTGAGCTTCTATGGGCTGCGGGAGGCGCCGTTCGCCCCCACGCCGGACCCGAAGTTCCTGTTCCAGTCCGCGCGGCATCGCGAGGCGCTGGCGCAGCTGATCTACGGCGTCCGCGAGCGCAAGGGCTTCATCGTCCTCACGGGCGAGATCGGCACCGGCAAGACGACGCTCCTGCGCACGCTGCTGGAGCGCCTCGACGCCAGCACGCCGGTCGCGTACGTGCACAACTCCGCCCTCGGCATCGAGGGACTGCTGGAGTACATCCTCCAGGACTGGGGCGTGAAGTCGACGGCCACCTCGCACGCGCAGCGGCTCTTCGAGCTGAACGAGTTCCTCATCGAGCAGCACAGGAAGGGCGCCTCCCCCGTGCTCGTCATCGACGAGGCCCAGAACCTCTCGGTGCCGACGCTGGAGGCCGTGCGCCTGCTCTCGAACTTCGAGACCACGAGCAGCAAGCTCATGCAGATCCTCCTCGTGGGCCAGCCCGAGCTGCGCGACAAGCTGAACCTGCCCGAGCTGCGGCAGCTCAAGCAGCGCGTGGGGCTCCGCTGTCACATCGCCGCCCTGAGCCCCGAGGAGACGCGCCAGTACATCCGCCACCGCCTGCGTATCGCGGGTGCCACCGACGCCGGCATCTTCTCGGACGGCGCGATCCAGAAGATCTCGGACTACAGCCAGGGAACACCGCGCGTCATCAACATCGTCTGCGACCACTGCCTGCTGTCCGGCTATGCCGACAGCAAGCGCCGGATCGACGCCGGCATCGTGCAGGAAGCCGTCGAGTATCTCGAGGAGGGCGAGCGCCGCGAGTGGAAGAAGCGGCGAAGCGTCAGCCTCGTCCCGAGCCAGGGCGCCGTGTGGGCCATGCGCTCGGGCGTGGCCCTCCTCGTGGTCGTCATCGTCTTTCTGCTGGCGTTCGCCGCGAACGCGCTGGGCTGGCTCGCCGCAATGCCCGGCGGCACCCATCCCTAGGGAGGACAGGCCGTGAGCAAGTTCTTCAAGGCCCTCGAAAAGATCGAACATGAGCGGGGTGAGGCGCGGGCGGAGACGGTGATGGCCGTCGCGCCCGTCGCGGAGCCCGAAGTGGAGCCGAAGCGGCCCGAGCCGGAGCCCAAGCGGCCCGAGCCGATGCCGGAGATCCCGCGCGTGGAGCCGAAGCCCGAGCCGCCGCGCCGCCAGCCGCCGCAGGCGGATCCCCCGCCGGCCGCCGTGGCGACGCCCCCGGCCGTCGAGACGCTGTTCAAGCGTCCCGCCATGCCGCCGGCGGCCGTCCCGGTCTACGGCGCGCCCGTCCGCGAGAACGGCACCACCTTCGGACGCAAGGGCTTCGCCTGGCAGATCGACGGCGAAGTCGACAGCGAGCCGGGCCAGCTCGACGATCACCTCGTCAGCCTGCTCGAGCCCACCAGCCACGCCGCCGAGCAGTACCGCGCGGTGCGGCTGGCCATCGAGACGTTCCGCCACGAGCGCGGCACGCGCACGGTGGCCATCACGAGCCCGGGCCGCGGTGACGGCCGCACGATCACCGCGCTCAACCTGGCCGGCGCGCTCGCCCAGGCGCCGGATGCGCGCGTGGTGCTCGTGGAGGCCGACCTGCGCCACCCGGGCGCGGCGCGGGCCCTCGGCCTGCCCGCCACCCGCGGGCTGTCCAGCTACCTGCTCGACTCCACCATGGCCGTGGACACCGTGGTGGCGCGCCCGGCCGGCGTGGCCTTCGCGATCGTGCCCGCGGGCGCCGCGTCGTCCATGCCGTACGAATTGCTGAAGTCGCCGCGGCTGGCCGGTCTCCTCGCCGCCCTCCGCGACCGCTTCGACTACGTCGTGGTGGACACGCCACCCGCGCTGCCCTACCCCGACGTCGGCATTCTCCGCGACCTCGTGGACGGCTTCGTGGTGGTGGTGCGCGCCAACCGCACGCCGCGCGAGATGCTGCGCGACTGCATGAACGTCGTGGGCCGCCAGCGCGGGCTGGGCCTGATCTTCAACGACGACGAGCGCAGCTCCGTCACCACCATCAACGACGACGAGCCGACGTGGCGGCGGCTGATGCCGCGGCCGCTCGGAGGCACGCGCGTTGGTTGATTCCGTCGTCAACGCGCTCACCGTCGACGTCGAGGAGTACTACCACGGCTACGAGTTCGAAGCCGCCCTCGGCGCCGACGGCCTGCGCCGCCTGCCCAGCCGCGTGGCGATGCAGACCGAGCACCTGCTCGACGTGCTCGAGGCCCATCGCGCGCGCGGCACGTTCTTCACCCTCGGGGTGGTGGCCCAGCGCCACCCGCGGCTCGTGCGCGCCATCGTCGAGCGCGGGCACGAGATCGCCTGCCACGGCTGGGATCACACGCCCGTCTTCCGGCTGGGCCCCGCGGGCTTCCGCGCCGACGTCCGGCGCGCCAAGCACGCGGTGGAGCACGCGGCCGGCCGCCTCGTGCGCGGCTACCGCGCGCCCAACTACTCGATCCGGCGCGACACGCCGTGGGCGTTCGGGGTGCTCGCCGACGAGGGTTTCGTCTACGACTCCTCGATGTACCCCGTCGTCCACGACCGCTACGGCTTCCCGGACGCGCCGCGCTTTCCGCACGTCGCGCAGAGCGTGGACGAGCTCGACTTCTGGGAGGTGCCGATCGGCACCGCGCGCTTCGGCGGGGTGAACCTGCCGCTGGGCGGCGGGTTCTTCCGGCTCTTTCCCGCCGCGCTGGTGCGCGGCGCGATCGCCGCCGTCAACGGGCGGGAGCGGCGGGCCGTCGTCTTCTACGTCCACCCGTGGGAATTCGATCCCGCCCAGCCGCGGCCGGCGATGACCTGGAAGCAGCGCTTCCGTCACTACACGGGCCTCGAGACGGCCGAGCGCAAGCTGACCGGGCTCCTGCGCGCCTTCGCCTGGGCACCCATCGAGTCCGTCTTCGACGAGGTGCGCCCCGCCCGGCGCGTCGTCGCCCGGGCCTCGTAACCCATGCGCATCCTGTTCGTGGCCCCACGGCTGCCCTACCTGCCGTGTCACGACGCCGCGCGTCTCGCGGCGTCGCACCTCGTCGCCGCACTCGCGGAGCGCCACACCGTCGCGGTGGTGGCCGCCACCGGCGGCAGCGACACGCCGGCCCAGCGCGGCTGGCTCGCCGCGCGCACGGCGTGCGCGGAGACGGTGCCGGCCGGGCGCTGGCGCACGCTGGCGGGCCGCCCCGGCCCCGGGCTCGCGGCCCTCGACCTCCTCACCCGGCGCGTCGCCGCGAGCTTCCTGCCGGACGTGATCCATCTCGAGGGCACGCTGCTGGCGCCGCTCGCGCGCGCCGCCGACGCGCCGACCGTCCTCGCTTGCCACGAGTCGGCCACGCTGCGCGCCCGCGACGCGCGCCGCGCCGGGCAGCGGCCGTGGCGACGGCTCGCGGCCCGCGTGGACGAGCGCATCGAGACGGCGTGGGCGCGCGAGTGGCTCGGGGCGGCCACGGCGTGCGTGGCGGACTCCGAGGAGGACCGGCAGGCGCTCGCCGAGCACGTGCCGTTCGAGCGCATCGACGTCCTGCCCGCCGGCATCGACGACACCAATCACGCCTACCGGCGCAGCGGCGAGCCCGCCCGCCTCGTCTTCACCGGCGACCTCGCCGCGCCGCGCGACGCCGAGGCCGCGCGCCGCCTGGCCGGCGCGATCCTGCCGCGCGTGCGCCGCGAGGTGCCCCGCGCCGAGCTGCTCGTGGCCGGCACCGGCGGCGCCGCCGACGCGCGGGCTCTCGGCGCGCTGCCCGGCGTGCGCGTCACGGGCGGCCTGACCGATCTCCGCGCCAGCGTCTGGGGCGCGGCCGTCTACGTGAGCCCGCTCGGCGCGGGCTTCGGCCGCAAGGCCCGGCTGCTGGAGCCGATGGCCCTCGGCACGCCCGTGGTCGCCTCGCCCCCGAGCCTCTCGGGCATGTCCGACGCGCTGCCCGGCCACCACCTGATGGTCGCCGACGGCGACGGCGAGTTCGCGGACGCGATCCGGCTCCTGCTCGGCGAGCCCGTGGTGGCCAACACGATCGCGCGCAACGCGCGCGAGCTCGTCGAGCGCGCCTTCACCTGGCGGACGGTCGCGCGGCGCTGGGAGGCGCTCTACGCGCGCGTGGCGGCCACCCCGGTCCCGCTGGAGATCGCCGCGTGACGACGCCGGCCTTCGTGGTCGGCATCGCGGGCGGCAGCGGCAGCGGAAAGTCCGCGCTCTGCCGGGCGCTCGCGGGCGCGCTGGGCCCCGAGCGGGTGGCCATCCTCTGCCACGACGCCTACTACCGCGACCGCAGCGACCTGCCCGCCGCCGAGCGCGCGGCGCTGAACTACGACGTGCCCGACGCGCTGGACACCCCGCTCTTCGTCGAGCACCTGCGCGCGCTGCGCGCGGGCCGGCCGGCGCGCCCGCCGTGCTACTGCTTCAGCACGCACCGGCGGCTGGGCGAGAGCGAGGTCGTCGAGCCGCGCCCGATCGTGCTCGCGGAGGGCATCCTCCTGCTGCACGAGGCCCGCGTGCGCACGCTGCTCGACCTCACGATCTTCGTGGACGCGCCCGACGACGTGCGCCTCGCCCGCCGCATCGGGCGCGACACGCTGGAGCGCGGCCGGACGCGCCGCTCCGTGCTCTCGCAGTTCGAGGCCACGGTGCGCGGCGCCCACGCCGCCTACGTCGAGCCCACCAAGCGGCTCGCCGACCTCGTGCTCGGCAGCGTCGGGCGCGCCGATCGCGTGGCCGAGATCGCCATCACCGTCATCCGCGACCACCTCGCCCGGCGGGGAATGTTCGAGGCGGCGTGATCGCCACGGCGCCGGCGTCCTTCCCGCTCTGCCCCAACCCCGCGCACCACGACGCCGTGCGGCGCGTCGTGGACGGCTGCGCGCGCTTCCTGCGCGACCGCCTGGCGGACCGGCTCGTCGCCCTCGTGCTCACGGGCAGCTTCTCGCGCGGCGAGGGCACGGTGCTCCCGCTGAACGGGCGCCTGCGCGTGCTCGGCGACATCGAGTTCCTCGTCGTCGTGCCGCGCCTCACCGACTACCGCGCGCTGCGCCGCCGCGTCGGGGCGTGGGGACGCGAGGCGAGCGCGCAGTTCGGCGCCCCCGCCGTGGCCGTGGAGATCGAGTTCGGCCCCGTCGAGATCGGCTACCTGCGTCACCGAGCGCGGCCCTCGATCTTCGTCTACGACCTCGCCACCCACGGCAAGGTCGTCTGGGGGCCCCCCGATCTGCTCGCGGCGATCCCGCCGTTCGGCGCCGAGGGCATTCCGCGCGAGGACGCGCTGCACCTCGTGTTCAACCGGATGATCGAGCAGCTCGACGCCTACGACCGTCTCGATGGCCTCGGGGGCGACGCCCTGCTCGACGTCGCCTACCAGCGCGTCAAGCTCGTGCTCGACCTCGCGGGCTCGGCGCTGGCCTTCTCCGGCACCCACGCGACGTCCTACGCGGAGCGCCCGGTCGCCTTCGCGCGGCTGCTCGCCCGGACGCCGAGGCTCGCCGCCCGCCTGCCCGCCGGCTTCGAGGACGAGCTCGAGCGCGCCGCGCGCGCCAAGCTCGACCCCGGCACCGAGCCGCTCCTGCCCGACGACCACGCCGGCGCGCAGCGCGCGTGGCTGCGGCGGCGGATCGTCGAGGGCGTGCCGTCGCTCACCGCGTTCCTGGTGTGGGAGCTCGAAGAGCTCACGGGCGGCCGCGCGCCACTCAACGGACTACTCCGCGAGTGGATGACCGCGGAGCCGGTGCGGCGACGGCTTCGCGAGTGGGCGCGGCTGGCGCTCCACCCGAACCCCGCGCCGCTGCCGCTGAGCCCTCGGCGCGCGCTGGCCCTGGCGCGGCGCTCCACGCCGCGCGCGCTGCTCTACGCCGCCGGCGCGCTTGCCTACGCCGACCTGCCGCGGGCCGGCGAGCGCGGGCAGGTCGACGTGAGCCCGCTCCTGCCGCTGGCCGGCCGCTTCGCGCCGCGCACGCCGACGGCGGCGCGGCGCGCCGTGACGGCGCTCTGGCGCTGGTGCATCCGCAACAACTGAGGGGACCCATGGACAGACCGCTCTCGATCTACGTGCTCGTGGACGCGCTCGGCTGGGAAGTGATCCGCCACCGATCGTTTCTCGACGACGTGCTGCCCGAGCGCCGCTGGCTGACGACGATCCTCGGCTACAGCTCGGGGGCGATCCCGACCCTGCTCTCCGGGCGCACGCCGAGCCAGCACGGCCACTGGAACCTCTTCTACTTCGCTCCCGAGCGCTCGCCGTTTCGCTGGACGCGCGCGCTGAGGGCGCTGCCGCGCCCGCTCGTGGAGAACCGCGTGTCGCGCCGCGTGCTCAAGACCGTGGCGCGGCGCGTGTCGGGCTACACGGGGTACTTCTCGCTCTACGACTATCCCGTCGCTCACCTGCCGTATTTCGACCTCACCGAGAAGCGCGACATCTACCAGCCGGGCGGGCTCGACTGCCCATCGCTGTTCGACGCCTTCCGCGAGGCGGAGCTGCGCTACGAGGCGTACACCTATCACACGCACACGGACGCCCAGATCCTCGACCTCGCGCCGCGCCGCGCCGCCATCACCGACGCGCGCGTGCTGTTCCTCTACCTCTCCGGGCTCGACCACGAGCTGCACTGGCACATCCACGACGCCGATCACGTGCGGCGCACCGTGGACTGGTACGAGGCCGGGCTGCGCCGCGTGTGGGAGGCGGCCACGCGCGGCGGCCGCGAGGCGCGGATGTTCGTCTTCTCGGATCACGGCATGACGCCGATCCGGTGGACGTGCGACCTGCGGCGCGACGTGGCCACGCTGGGGCTGTCGGTGCCCGGCGACTACCTGCCCGCCTACGACTCGACGATGGCGCGCTTCTGGGTGTGGAACGACCGCGCGCGACGCGCGCTGACGGACCTGCTCGCCGACCACCCCGCCGGCCAGCTCATGAGCCCCGCGGAGCTCGGGCGCCTGGGCGTGGCGTTCGAGGACGGCCGCTACTATCACCTGCTCTTCCTGCTCAAGCCCGGGATGCTGCTCTGCCCGAGCGACATGGGCGCCGTGCGCTTCGCGGGCATGCACGGCTACCACCCGAGCGATCCCACCGCCGACGCCGCGCTGCTCGCGAGCGTGCCCGTGGACCGCGGCGTCGACCACATCACGGGCGTGCACGACGTGCTCCTGGAGGACGCGGGCCTCAGAGAAGGCACGCGGCGCGCAGGCCGTTCGACGGCCGAGGCGAGCCTGTGATGGGCGCCGGTGGGCGCCGCGTCTCGCTGCTGTTCGCGCTGACCCAGCCCGTGCGCGGCGGCGTGGAGGAGGTCGTCCTGGCCCTGGCCCGGCGGCTCGAGCCGGCGGAGTTCCGGCTCGCCCTCGCCGCGCCCGGTCCGCTCCTGGAGGCGTTCGCGCCCGACCTCACGGGCGTGCCGATCGACATGCTCTCCGTCGAGGCCGAGTCGTGGCGCCGCCGCGACCAGCTCGGCAAGCTCTCGGCCTTCATCGCGCGCTGGAAGCCCGACATCGTCAACGCGCACCTGTTCCGCTCCACGGCCGTGGCCGCGCCGATCGCGCGCTGGCATGGCGCGCGCGTCGTGGAGACGTACCACGGACGCGAGGGCTGGCGGCGCGGGCTCCTCGGCGGCAACTTCCTGCCCGACCGCCTCGTCTGCCGCTTCGTCGACCGCGTGATCGCCGTCTCCGAGGCGGCGCGCACGTTCCTCGTGTCCGGCAAGGGCTACCCGGCGAAGAAGATCGTGGTCGTGCCCAACGGCCGCGACCTCTCCGTCTTCCGGCCCGGCGCCGGCGGCGAGGCCGTGCGCAAGGAGCTCGCCATCGACCGCGCCACGCCGCTCGTCGGCGTGGTGGGCCGCCTCGAGGACCAGAAGGGCCACGTCTACCTGCTCGACGGGTGGCCGTCGGTGCTCGCCGAGTTCCCCGACGCGCGGCTGCTGGTCGTCGGCGAGGGCAGCCTGCGCGCCACGCTCCAGGAGCGCGCGCACCGGCTCGGCATCGCGGCCTCCGTCGTCTTCGCGGGGTTCCGCGCCGACGTCCCGCGCGTGCTCGACGCCCTCGACGTGCTGGCGCTGCCGTCGCTCTACGAGGGCATGCCGCTCACCGCCATCGAGGCCTCGGCCATGGCCAAGCCCGTGGTGGCGACGGCCGTGGACGGCACGCCCGAGGTCATCCGCGAGGGCCGCACGGGCCGCCTGGTCCCGCCGCGCGATCCCGGGGCACTCTCGCGCGCGATCCGCTCGGTGCTGCGCGACGCCGACGGCGCCCGGCGCATGGGCCGCGCGGGCCGCGATTTCGTCCTCGCCCGCTTCGACCTCACGCGCCAGGTCGAGGCGACGGCGCGCGTCTACCGCGAGACGGCGGGCGTCGAGCCCATGAGGCGCGCCGCGTGATCCTGGTCGCCGCCGTCTTCTGGGCCGCCGCGGCCGTGCTCGTCTACACGTGGGTCGGCTACCCGCTGCTGTTGCGCGTGTTCGGGCGCCGCGCCCCGCGCGTCGGGGCACGGCAGGCGCCGCCCCACGTGTCGGTCATCGTCGCCGCCTTCAACGAGGCCGGCTGCATCGCCGCCAAGCTCGCGAGCACGCTCGCGCGCCAGCGCTACCCCCGCGAGAAGCTCGAGGTCGTCGTCGTCTCCGACGGCTCGACCGACGCCACCGACACCCTCGTCGCGCGCTATCCGGATCACCGCGTGAGGCTCGTGCGCCAGGAGCCGCGCGCGGGCAAGTCGCCCGCGCTCAACCGCGGCGTGGCCGCCGCGCGCGGCGAGGTGCTCGTCTTCACCGACGCCAACGCCCTGTTCCTCCCCGACGCGATCGCGCGGCTGGCCGCGCCGTTCGCCGATCCGCGCGTCGGGCTCGTGAGCGGCCAGGGCCTCTACGCCGCGGGCGGCGACGCGCGCGCGGCGGCGAGCGGCTACGTGCGGTTCGAGGCGGCGCTCAAGCGCGGCGAGGCCGCCCTCGGGTTCCTCGCCAGCGCCGACGGCGCGATCTACGCGCTCCGCCGCGGGCTCTACGCGGATCTCGCCGCGTCGCAGGTCAACGATCTCCTGCACCCGATCCAGGCCTGCCTGGCCGGCTACGAGTGCCGCTTCGATCCCCGCGCGGTGACGGTGGAGCCGCCCTCGCGCGACGGCGGCCAGGAATTCCGCCGGCACGTGCGGATCATCGCGCAGGGCGCACACCTCTTGCGCCACTGGCTGCCGCCGCTGGCGCGAACGCGGCGCTGGCGTGCCGTCTGGATGCTCGTCTCGCACCGGGCGCTCCGCTGGATCACCGCGCCCTGCCTGGCCACGGCGCTCGTGACGAACGTGGCGCTGGCCGGGACGAGCCCCGTCTACGCCGCGACGCTCGTGGCGCAGGCGGCCTTCTACGCGCTGGCCGCGGCCGGCTTCGCCGCCGAGCGCCTCGGCCGGCGCCTCGGCCCGCTCGCGCTGCCCTACTTCTTCTGCACGGTGAGCGCGGCGGGCGTGGCCGGGCTCGCGCGGGCGGCGCGCGGCGGCGCCGAGGCGGTGTGGGCGCCCGCGGGCCAGGCGGTTCCGGAGCGCGCCGCGTGACGCCCTCCAGCACGGGCGGCCTCGTGCGCGGCGACCTCATGCGCAACACCGCGTGGTACGGGCTCGTGACCTTCATCGGTGTCGGCTCGGGGTTGCTCATGTCCATCGTGCTGGCCCGCGGGCTGGGGCCGGCGCTCATGGGCGACTACACGTACCTGCTCTGGGCGCTCCGGCTCCTCACCGCCATCGCCACGCTCGGCTGGGCGCTGGCGACGGCCCGCTACACGGCGGAGGCGTGCGGCCGCGGCGAGCGGGAGCGCGCGTGGGGCTTCGTCCGCTTCTTCATGCGCCGCCAGCTCGTCAGCACCGCCGTCGTCGTGGCGGCGGTGGCCGCGGTCGTGCTCACCCAGGTCGAGCCGCGGCTACGCCTGCCCTTCCTCGTGCTCGCGGTGATGCTCGTGCCCGCGACCATCGAGGGCATCTACAGCCACGCCGTGTACGGCGCCCAGCGCTTCGACCTGACGACGCAGACGAGCACCGTCAAGATGGGGCTGCACCTCCTGGCCTCGATCGTGGCCGTGGCCCTCGGCTTCGACATCCTCGGCCTGATCATCGGCGTCACCCTCGGCTCGACGGTCTCGTGCTTCATGCAGCGTGCCCGCGCCCGCGACGTCCTTGGCGGCCCGGCCCTCGAGCCCGCCGCCGGCGAGCGCCGCGACATCCGCGGCTACGTCGCCTCGCTCTCGGTGGTGGCCATCCTCGAGGCGCTCGTGCGCGACCGCTCGGAGATCTTCTTCCTGCGCCTGTACACGACCCCCGAAGACATCGCGTACTACAGCCTGGCCTTCGGCCTCGCCACCCGCGTGATGGTCGTGCCGGAGATCGCGGTGGGCGCGCTGCTCCCGGCGTTCTCCGCGCTCCACGGCCGCGGCGACAAGGACGAGTTCGGGCGCGTCTACGTCGCCGTCATGCGCTACGTGGCGCTCTCCGGCGCGCCCATCGCCGCCCTGGTGGCGGCCCTCGCTCCCGGGGTCATCCACTGGCTCTACGGCCCGGCCTACCTGCCGGCCGCGAGCCTGCTCACCGTGCTGTCGGCGGTGGCGGTGCTGGGCGCGCTGCGCAAGGTGGCCGCCTCCGCGCTCCAGGCCGCCGGCGACCGGCACCGCGCCCTGACGGCCACGGGCGTGGCGGTGGCGGTGAACGTCGTGCTCGCGTTCGCGTTCATCCCGGACCACGGGACGGCGGGCGCGCTTCTCGCCAACAGCGTGGCCCAGGTCATCGCCTCCGTGTGTACGTTCGCGGGCATCGCGCGCATGCAGGGCGCGCGCGTGCCGTGGGGCGAGCTGGCGCGCATCACGGCGGCGGCGGCGCTGATGTACGCGGTCGCCCGCCTGGTGGCCGGCGACTCGCACGAGCTGGCACGCCTGCTCCTCGCCGCCGCCGCGGGCGCCGGCGCCTTCCTGATGGCGGCGGTGGCCACGCGGGCGCTCGGCGCCCGCGACTGGACCTTGCTCACGACCTCGACGCGCCGGCTTCTGGCCGCACGGGCCGGCGGCGCCTGAGACCACGGAGACCAGCGATGCGAGTCTTGATCACCGGCGGCGCGGGGTTCATCGGCTCCAACGTCACCGACGCCTACCTGGCCGCGGGCCACGACGTGGCGATCGTCGACGATTTGTCGTCCGGCTCCGCGGACAACGTGAATCCCGGCGCGCGCTGGTACAAGACCGACGTGCGCGACGCCGAGCTCGACGCCGTCTTCGCGGAGGAGCGCCCGGAGGTGGTCTGCCACCACGCGGCGCAGGTCAGCGTGCGCCGCTCGGTGGAGGCGCCGCAGGTGGACGCCGACGTCAACGTGCTCGGCTCCCTCAACGTCTTCGAGGCCGCGCGCCGCCACGGCACGCGCCGCATCGTGTTCGCCTCCACGGGCGGCGCGATCTACGGCGAGCAGACGGGCGCGCCCGCCGACGAGACGCATCCCTGCCGGCCGCGCAGCCCGTACGCCGTCGCCAAGCTGGCCGTGGAGCACTACCTCGACTACTACCGCGCGACCTTCGGCCTGGAGGCCGTCGTGCTGCGCTACGCGAACGTCTACGGGCCGCGCCAGGACCCCCACGGCGAGGCGGGCGTGGTCGCGATCTTCATGCAGCGGATCCTGGCCGGGCTGGCCTCGACGATCTTCGGCGACGGCGAGCAGGTGCGCGACTTCGTCTATGTCGACGACGTCGTCGCCGCCAACCTCGCCGCCCTCTGTGTCCTCATGCCCGCCGACGAGCTCGCCGTCTTCAACATCGGCACCGGCCGCGCCACGAGCGTCAACGCGGTGTGGCGCGTGATCGAGGCCCTGGCCCGGCCCGCCGTGGGCGCCTACCACGAGCCCACGCGCTCGGGCGACGTGCGGCGCAGCGTGCTCGATCCCTCGCGCGCGGCGCGGGAGCTCGGCTGGCGCCCGGCCGTGGACGTCGAGGAGGGCCTGGCCCGCACGTGGGCCTGGTTCGTGGAGCACGCGGGCCGGGCGATGGAAGCCAAGTGATCGCCTCCATCGTGATGACCGCCGCCGTGCTGGCGCTCTATGCGCCGGTGCTGCGCGAGCTGGTGGCCGTGTGGCGCGAGGGCTCCTACTACGCCTATGGCTTCCTCGTGCCGTGCTTCAGCGCGTACCTCGCCTGGCAGACGCGCGTGGACGACACGCCGCGGGCGCCGACGGCGCGCGGGCTCCTCGTGCTCGGCGCGGGACTCGCCCTCGGCACCGCCGGCACCCTGGCCGCCAGCCTGACGCTCTCCACGCTCTCGCTGCCCGTGACCGTCTACGGCGCGGTGTGGACGCTCTTCGGGGCCGCGCGCGCGCGGCGGCTGGCGTTTCCGATCGGCTTCCTGGCCTTCATGGCGCCGCTCCCCGACGCCGTCGTGCCCGCGCTCTCGCTGCCCCTGCAGCAGCTCGCCGCCGTCGTGGGTGAGCACGCGCTCCGGGTGCTGGGCCTGCCGGTGACGCGCCAGGACCTCTTCCTGGCCCTGCCGAGCGTGACGCTGCACGTGACGGAGGCCTGCAACGGCCTCCGCTTCCTCCTCGCGATGCTGGTGATCGCCACGGCCTTCGCGGGCACGCTGGCGCTCCCGCCGCTCCGCGGCGCGGCGCTCGTGCTGGCGGGCGTGACGCTGGCCGTCGGCGCCAACCTCGCGCGGGTCACCGGCACCGGGGTCATGGCCGAGCTGTGGGGGCCGCAAGCGGCCATGGGTCTCACGCACGTGGTGTGGGGCAAGGTCGTCTACGCGGCGACGCTCGTACCGTTCGCGGGCCTGGTGCTCCAGATGAGGCGGCGATGAAAGTCAGCGCGGTGGTCCCGACCAAGGACCGGCCAGGGCTCCTGACGGACACGGTGCGGGCGCTCCTCGCGCAGACCGTCCGGCCGGACGAGCTGATCGTGGTGGACCAGAGCGCGGACGACACGGGCCGCCGCGCCGTGCAGGCGGTCGTGGAGGCCGCGCCCGCGGCCGGCCGGCCCGCCCTCGTCTACGTGTGGGACCGCGCGATCAACGGCGCCGCCGCCGCCCGCAACGCCGGCCTCGACCTGGCGCGCGGCGAGATCGTCGTCTTCTGCGACGACGACGTCGCCCCCGAGCCCGTCGTCATCGAGCGGCTGCTCGCGCACTTCGCGCGCGTGCCCGACCTCGTCGGCGTCGCGCCCGTCATCGTCAACTATCCCGCGCCCGGCCGGCTCTCGCGCGCGCACGAGGCGATCTTCCGCCGCGGGCCGTTCCGCGACGAGCGGCAGCCGGTCTACTGGCACTGGCGCCGGTTGCCGGAGGGCACACTGGTGCCCGTGCGGATGTTCACGGGCGCCTTGATGTCCTTCCGGCGCGACGCGCTGGGCGGGCTGCGCCACGACGCGCGCTATCGCGCAGCCTCCGTCGGCGAGGACATCGACCTCTGCTGGTCCCTGGGCGCGCGCGGCGGGCGGCTCGCCATCGCCACCGACGCGCGCATCGTGCACAACAAGGCGCCGCGGCCCGCGCGCCGGCCCGAGGAGGCGCTGCTGACCTCGTGGGCCTTCCTCTACGGTAAGCACGTGGCCAAGACGCCGGCGGCGCGTCTCGCCTTCGCCTGGTTCGTCACCGGGGTGCTGGTGGGCGCGCTCCGCGCCGCCGTGTCCACGCGCTCGTGGGCGCCGCTCCGGTCGGCGCTCGCCGGCGTGCGCGGCGTCCTGACCGACTACGCGGACTCGCCCTTCCTGGGCCCGCGGCGGGAGGCTACCGGCCCGTCGGGCGCCGGCGCTTGACGGCGCGGAAGCCCGGGGGCAGCGGCTCGATCGGCGGCAGCACCCCGCGCGCCAGCGCGTACTTGATGAGGGCCGTGTAGTTCTTCAGCCGCAGCTTGCGCATGACGTTGGCGCGGTGCGCCTCGGCGGTGCGCACGCTGATCGACAGCCGGCGCGCGATGCGCGTGCTGCTGAAGCCCTCGGCCACGAGCTGGAGCACCTCGCGCTCGCGCGAGGTGAGCGACTCGTAGGAGTCGCCCGACAACCGCTCGGCCTGGAGCAGCCAGGTCTGCACGTCCTCGGGGGAGAGCGGCGAGCTCAAGTACCGTCGTCCCTGGGCCACCGTCCGCACGGCCCGGGTCAGCTCGTGGGCGGGCGCCTGCTTGACGACGTAGCCGGAGGCGCCGTTGCGCAGGGCCTCCGTGACGTACCACTCGTTGACGTAGCGCGAGAGGACGATGACCCCGGTGCGCGGCGACCGCTCGCGCACCTGGCGCGTGACCTCGAGGCCGTAGAGCCCGGGCATGGCGACGTCCACGATGAGGACGTTGGGCCGGAGCCGCTCCACGAGCGAGACCACCTCGAGCCCGTCGGCGGTTTCGCCCACGACCTCGAGATCGTCCTCCAGCTCCAGCAGACACTTCAGCCCCTCGCGGACCACGTTCTGGTCGTCCGCGAGCACGATCCGGGTGGAGGTCCCCGTGCTGGAAGACTTCTCGGGCTTTTTCACGATGTCGACTAGTTCCACACCGACCCCATGTCAGGTGCGGAACCGGAGAGAACAAATACGCCGGTCGGCGCACCGCGTCTATCCGTATACCTACCGAGTGCAAGGGGCGTACCGGGGGCGGGCGTGGCAAGCCGAGGTCAGAGACTCGGAAAAATTTGTCTCAGTTGCCGGTCCGGTGGCACGCCAGAACGCGCACTTACGCGTGGCACGCCGCTGGCACACCTTGAACCAATCCCCGCAGCGGAGGCGGCATGGCCATCGTTGGAAGAGTACTTCTCCCCTCGCTTCGCCCCACGCCCACTCACATCCTCGTCATCGAAGACCACGACGACACGCGTGACGTGCTCGACATGCTCCTCCGCACGGAGGGCTACGACGTCACGCTCGCGGTGGACGGCGAGGACGGGATCCAGAAGTACCGGCGGCGCCCCGCCGACATCGTGCTCGTGGACATCTTCATGCCCCGCAAGAACGGCATCGACGTGATCCGCGAGCTCACGCGCGACTTCCCCGACTCGGTGTGCATCGCGATGTCGGCGGACGGCGACCCGCTGCGGCGCAACGCGCTGGAGTTCGCACGCGAGGCGGGCGCGCGGCTGGCGCTGCGCAAGCCGATCGAGCCGTGGGTGCTGCTGAGGACGCTGGAGGGCGTGGTGGCGGGCCGGCGATCGCTCCGCCTGGCCGCGGCCGGCTGAAGTATTGAAACTGGGGGCCCCGAAATGGCCCCCAGACCCCCCAACGCTCGGAGCGCCCCGGCAACGCCGTGGCGCTCCTCTATCACCGAATCAGGAAGCGCTTCACTTCGTAGGGGCCGAACGCCGCTGCGAAGGCGCCGGCTTCGACTTTCGGTCCCGCCTGCGCGTCGAGATCCGTCACGGCGGTCGCGGGCTCCGCCAGCTTCCACGTCGCCGTGACCGGCTGCGCCCCGCTGTTGTAGGCGAAGACGTAGCGCGCGCCGTCGGGCCCGCGCTTGCCGAGCACGCGCACGGCGACGGGCCCGCCCGTGACGACGGAGGCATCGGGGGCGAGGAGCACCGGCTCGAGCGCCTTGATCTCCTTGGTGACCCGCACCAGCTCTCCCCACTTCGCCTCGCGCTCGCGCGGATCCTTGATCCAGGCCAGGCCCTTCTCGCCGTACGACCAGTACAGCAGGCCGCGCGCGCCCTCGACGATGGCCATCCAGCTCATCGTCTTGATGTCCGCGCCGGAGGGCCAGCCGGCCGCCCCCGTGAGCGGGAAGTACTGGATGACCATCCACAGCGGGCGCGCGCCCTTCACCGCGTCCTGGCCGATCCGCGTCCACTCGCCGGCCATGGCGAGGTCGTTCGACCCGCGGCCGGACGGCCTGAGCACGGGATACGGATCGAGGCCGAGCACGTCGGCGGCATCGCGCCAGAGCGGCGCCTGGCGCTCCAGGCCGTCGCCCAGCACCACGTAGGTCACCGTGCCCGGCGCGGCGGCGGCCAGCGCGCGCTGCTGGGCGAAGACGCGCGGCACCATGTCCGCGGGGCGCTCGTCGGCCGTGTAGAAGCCCGCGAGCCCGCGGTGCGCCGAGAGCGTGCGCGCCACCCACCGGTTCAGGGCCTCCTCGCCCTCGCGCGCGGCGGGATAGTCGATCTCCTTGTACTGCGGATCGTCGCGGTAGTAGAAGTTCACGGTCTGCAGATAACGGATCCCGCGCGACGAGAGCTCGTCCATGTACGTCATGAGGGCGGGGATCGGCGCGCGGCCGAGGTGATAGTTGATCAGCATGTTGATGGGCGCCTCGGCCATCTTCGCGACACCCCAGCCGTCCTGGCCCTGCGCGTACGTCGAGCGCGTCGTCGAGTAGCCGCCCGTCGTGTAGAGGCCGAGCACGAAGGCGGCCTTGCCGTCCATGTGGAGGACGTTGCGCTCGTCCACCCAGTGGCGCAGGTCCTCGCGCGCCTTCTGGGTCACGCGGACGATGCGGTGGTCCGGATAGCGCGAGGTCGCGGCGCCGGCCGCGTCGAGGAGCTCGGCGCGCAGGAGCCAGGCGGTGCCCGGCAGCCCGGCGGCGTCGAGCTCGACGGTGGCCGGCGCCGTCACCACCCGCTCGCGCGCCACGGCGCCCCCCGGCTCCTGGAGCAGCGCCAGCCGCACGCGCGCGCCCTGGGCCCCGCCGACGGCCACGCGCACGACCTGGGGCCGGTCCTCGAAGAGCATGCCGCGGAAGTTCGGATAGAGGAGGTAGACGTCGAGCGCGGGCTTGCGGCGCTCGGTGAGCGTCACCGCGTCGAACCAGGCTTTCCCGTCGGGCGCGCCGTAGGCGCCCACGGTGACGCGGTACGGACCGCGCTCGGCGACGCCGATTCCGCCCTGCGCGAACGGCGCCCAGTCGGCGGTGCCGCGCACCACCGGCGTGCAGTGCCACCAGTTGAAGCGCGGCCGGGCGTCCAGGCAGACGCGCACGCCGCTGCGCGGGTCGTTCGCGCCGAGACCATTGGCCTTGATCCACGCCCCGACGGTATAGAGCCCGGGCTCGAGCGTCACCGTCTGCTCGAGCTGGGGCACGCCCCCGCCCGGCCGGTCGGCCATGGTCAGCCGCAGCGCCGCGCGTCCGTCGCGGCCGGCGGGATCGCTCGCCCACGGGCCGCCCGCGGCTTCGAACGGCTTCAGGAGGTTGGGACCCGGCGTCTCGGCGCCGGGCAGCGCGGTCAGCCCGCCGACGGGAACGGCGCGCGAGTCGGCCCCGCGCCCGGCGAGGGGCAAGCCGAGGGCGACGACGGCCAGGATCGCGGCGACGGCGCCGCGCTTCATCGCACCGGCGCGGGCGCGGGTTCGAGCGCGACGTCGTCGTCGCCGGCGATCTCCGCGGCTTCCACGGCCCGCACCTGGGCCGCGAAGCGTGCGAGGACGATCGTCAGGAAGACGGCGAGCCAGAGGAGCTTCTCGTACTGGGCGCTGATGAAGCAGCCGGCCACGAGGAAGCCGAGGAGCCCGCTGCGGAGGCCCTCCGCCCAGCCCGCGAGCCGGCGGCCCTCAGGGCTGCCCCCGAGTCGCGTGGCACGGTTCAGGATCCGGAAGGTCGCGAAGAGCAGGAGCATCCAGACCAGGAACACGGGCAACCCGAACTCCGCGGCGATCTCGAGGAACGAGTTGTGGGCGATGTTCGCCTGGTCCAGGCCCGTGTAGGCGGTGCTCCACCCTTTGAAGTTGAGCGGGCCCACGCCCCAGAGCGGGTTGTCGACGATCATCTGTAGCGCCGCGAAGAAGAGCGCGACGTGCGCCTTGTTCGACGCCTCGAGGCCGGCGGGCGTGATGGTCTCGGCGTGGCTATCGAACATCGTCCACAGCCGCGCGCCGAGGTCGGTCGGGATCACGATGAGGCCCAGGAGGAGGAGGGCCAGCACGCCCATGGCGCCGACCATGCCGCGACGGCGGTACACGAAGACCATGCCGGCCACCAGCAGCCCGAGGAAGCCGCCGCGAGACGAGGTCAGGAACAGCTCGAGCACGAGCACCAGGCCCGCGCCGGTCCACAGCCAGCGCCGGGCCTGCGTGGAAGCCTGCGACGCGAAGACGAAGGCGAGCGGGATGACCAGCACGAGGATCGTGGCGAAGTAGTTCGTCTCGTAGAGTCCCACCCCGAGGCGTTCGTTGAACCGCAGCATCTGGCGCAGCGCGTACGGGAAGACGAGGACCAGGCTCAGAACCATGAGCTGAAGGGTGAGCCCAAGCCGGACCGGCGTGCTCACCGCCGCCAGCACGAGGGGCAGGAACATGAGGAAGGCCAGGTAGCGCGAGACGGCCGTGAAGCCCGTGCCCCACAGGATGCCGCTCAGGACCACGCCACAGAAGAACAGTAGGAACAGCGTCGCGGGTCGGGAGCTCAGAAGCGCCGCGTGGGGGTGACCCCCAACCAGGCGCAGCGACGCCCACGCGAAGCCCACGAGCCCGAGCAGCTTGATCACCGTGAAGTCCGGGAACACGCCGAGCAGGTTCGGGGCGATGTAGAGGTACGGGTTCGCTTCGTACGGCATGATCAGGATCATGAGGGCGAGGAGCCACATGGCCCTCAGGCATCGCAAGTCTCGTACCGCGGCTAAGGCGCTGACTTTCCGGGCGTCAGCGGCCCCGGGATGAATCCCCGTCGCCGATGAGGGTAGGCGCTTGCAACCCCCTCACGCCGCGGGCTCGTCCCGGTACCGGGTGAGCGCGACGACGTCTCCCACGACCATGCAGAGGGTCCCGAAGTCCAGCGGCTTCGTGAGAAAGCCCTCGAAGCCCGCCGCGCGGGCGGCCCCGGCGGCGAACTCCTCGTAGTAGGCGGTCACGGCGATGGCGGGGATCCGGCCGCCCTTGTCCGGTGCCCGCGCCCGCAGGCGGCGGATGAAGTCGAGGCCGCTCACCTCCGGCATCGCGATGTCGGAGACGATCAGCGTGGGCACGCACTCGTTCATGGCGGTCATGGCGGCCTCCGCGGAGGGGAACGCGCTCACGAGGGCGCCGCAGTACTCGAGGGCCTGCGTCAGCAGGCGGCGCGAGTCGTCGTTGTCGTCGACGGCGAAGACGTGAACCCCTCGAAGGCTCGGCCAGAAGTGGACCGTCATACGCAGGTCTACGCGTACGATACCGCGCGCGACCCGCGCCGCAAGAGGCGAAAAACTTTTCCCGGTCAGTTCCTGACGGTCACGTTGATCGTGAGCGATCCGGTGTTGCCCGCCGCGTCCCGGACGGTCGCGGTGAGCGCCGCCGGGCCGTTGGCGGTGCCCGACGTCACCCACGCCATCGTGACGGGGCCGCGGCTCCCCGTCACCTGGGTGGCGATCACCGTGCCGTTCGCCGACAGCGTGAACGTGTTGGACGTCCCGCTCGTCCCCTCCACCCACAGCGTCGTCCACGCCGTGCCGCTCACGGTCGCGCCGCTCGCCGGCTGGGTGATGTAGACCTTGAGCGTGCCCGTCGGCGGGGGCGGGGGCGGCGGCGTCACGGTGTTCGAGACGGTCACGCCGAGGGTGGCCGTCGCGGTGGCGCCGGCGCCGTCGCGCACGGTGAGGGTCAGCGTGTGGGCCGCGTTGCTGGCCGTCAGCGTGTTCCACGCGTAGCTCGACGAGGTTCCCGAGGTGAGCGTGGTGCCGTCCAGCGCCAGCGTGTACGTGTATGGCGCCGTACCGCCCGTGCCCGACATCATCACGGTCGTCGTCCCACTGACCGTCGCGCCGGCGGCGGGAGCGGTGAACGCCGCGGCGAGCGGCGCGGGCGCGGGCGGCGGCGTGACCGCGCCGTTGGCCACGTTCACGCTGACGCTCCGGGTCCCTGTGTTGCCGCTGGCATCACGCGCGGTCGCCGTCAGCATCTGCACCCCGTCGGGCGACAGCGTGGTGTTGTACGGCAGCGAGATGGGCCCCGCGCTGCCGCTCGTGGTCGTGCCCACCGTCTGGCCGCCGAGCATGAGCGTCACGCTGTTCGACGATCCCGTCGTCCCGCTGAGCCAGACGACGGCCCACGCGGTGCCTTTCACCGTCGTGCCCGCCGTCGGCTGGGTGATCGCCACCTGCAGCGTACCCGTCGGCGGCGGAGTCACGGTGTTCGACACCGTCACCGTCCGCGTGGCGGTGGCCGTGGTGCCGGCACCGTCGCGCGCGGTGAGCGTGAGCGTGTGCGACGCGTTGCTCGCCGTCGCGGTATTCCACGCGTAACTGCTGGCCGAGCCCGACGTGAGCGTCGTCCCGTCCAGCGCCAGCGTGTAAGTGTACGGCGCGGTGCCGCCGGCGGCGGACATCGTCACCGTCACCGTGCCCGTCACCGTCGCCCCCGCGGCGGGCGTACCGATAGCCGCGCTGAGCGGTGTGGGCGGCGGGGTCACGGTGTTCGAAACCGTGACCGTCCGCGTCGCGGTGGCGGTGGCACCGGCGCCGTCGCGCACGGTGAGGCTCAGCGTGTGCGAGGCGTTGCTGGTCGTGGCGGTATTCCACGCGTAGCTGGTCGCGGAGCCCGAGGTGAGCGTCGTGCCGTCCAGCGCCAGCGTGTAGGTGTACGGCGTCGTGCCGCCGGCGGCGGACATCGTCACCGTGACCGTGCCCGTCACCGTCGCGCCGGCGGCAGGCGTGCCGATGGCCGCGCTGAGCGGCGTTGGCGCCGGCGGCGGCGGCGTGGTGCCGTTGGCGACGACCACGCTCACGCTCTTGCTGCCGGTGTTGCCGGCCGCGTCACGGACCGAGGCCGTGAGGGTCTGCGTGCCGTCCGGAGCGAGCGTGGTGTCGTAGGGCAGCGAGATCGGGCCCGCCGAAGCGCTGGTGATCGTGCCGACCGTGCGGCCGCCGAGAGTGAGCGTCACGCTGTTGGACGTGCCGGTGGCGCCCGTGATCCACACGACGGCCCAGGCCGTCCCCTTGACCGTGGTGCCCGCCGTCGGCTGCGTCAGCCCGACGTCCAGCGTGCCGCCCGTCGGCGGCGGCGGCGCCGTCACGTTGTTGACGAGGACCGAGCGCGACGCGGTGGCCGTGCGGTTGAGCGAATCGGTCACCGTCGCCGCCAGCGTGTGCGTGCCGTTGGCGACCGCGCTCGTGTTCCATGCGTACGAGGTGCCGGCGCCCGTGTACACGGTCGTGCCGTCCACCCTCAGGGTGTAGGCGTAGCCGGTGCCGCCCGTCGCGGCGAGCGTGACCGTGGTGGTGCCGCTGACGGTGGCGTTCTCGGCGGGCGCCGTGAAGGCCAGCGCGAGCGGAACCGGCGTCGGCGCCGGGTAGATGTAACGGAGTCCCGCGAGGTCGCTCGCGCGGAGCGCCGCGCCGCGGCCGTCGAAGTGCGCGTAGGCGTACATCGTCGCGTCGGGATCGGTGGGATGGTCGAGGCCCAGCACGTGGCCGAGCTCGTGCGTGGCGACCTCCGCGAGGTTCGCGTACGTCTCGTAGAACCCGCAGCCGTTCCAGCCGTCGGCGAAGACGATGTCGCCCTCGATGATCCGGTAGAACGACTGGCCGTTGACCACGCGCGTCTCCCCGCTCCGCCAGTAGCCGCCGTAGGCGAGCGTGCCCGAGCAGTTCACGGGCGGATCGATGTCGCCGAGCGGATCGCGGAACGAGATCGCGTTCACGCCGTCGTTCTGGAAGCCGGCGGCGCTCGTGAAGCCGCCGTCGGCGTAGCGGAAGCTCGAGCCGGAGACGCCCGACCACGCCGCGAAGGCGTCGCGGATCTGGTTGACGCCGTTGCCCGGCGCGAGCGGCTCGCCGCTCGAGTTGATCAGCATGCGCACGGGCTGACCCCCGTCGGGCTCGAACCAGCGCGAAGGCGAGCCGAGCAGCGCGAAGGTGTCCAGCGACTCCGTGACGGCCGTCGCGGGCGCGGTGGCGCTCACCAGCGCGTGGCCGCGGCCGCGCGGCGCCGGATGCGCCGAGACCTGGGCGCGGATCGCGTCGCGGAAATGGCGCAGGCGGCGCGAGACGGTGGCCGGCGCGGCCGCGCCGCCGGGCAGGTGCACGCCCTCGGGCGTCACGCGTACGGCGAGGTCCTCCCCGCTCGCGGCATCGGCGACGATCGAGAACTTGCCCTGGTAGAAGTGCGCGATGCGCGGGGTGCCATCGCGGTGCGCGGTGAGGAAGACGAGCACGCGCTCGCCGCGCCGGAACTCGGGGCTGCCGTCGATCCACGCCACGTGGTCGCCCACGCGGCCGCCGAGCAGGCGGACGGTGAGCGTGGGCACGCTGTCGCCCTTGAGCATCTCCTCCACCGCCAGCGTGACGTTGGTGAAGACGCGCCCGCCGTGGGCGTGGCTCTCGATCGCCGTCACGCGCCCGATGACGACCGCGGCGGCCTGCGCCACCAGGTCGGCTTCAGTGACAGGAACGACGACCGTCGCGGCAGCCGGCGCCACCGCGACGAGAACGGCCACGAGCCCCAAGACAGCGGACAGCACGCGATACATGTGGTTTCCTCGAGTCGAAATGGTTGGAGGCCTTCATGTTGGAAGAGGGGGGGCCCCGAAATGGCCCCCCATACCCCCCAACAGCGGTCAACGCGACTGGCTAGCGCTCCACGATCACGCTCGCGCCGGCCCAGCGGCCGAGCGCGTCCACCGCGCGGGCGGTGACGGCGTGCCGGCCGGGCGCGAGGTGCCCGGGCGGCGGGTCGTAGGTCGCTTCGACGTCGACCCAGCTGTCGGCCAGGTCGCCGTCCACGTACAGGTAGAGGCGCGTGGGTAGCCGCGCGCCGTTCACGCGGAGGCGGAGAACGCTCGCCGCCTCCTCGATGGTCACCGTGAGCCGCGCGGGCCGGGGCGAGAAGCGCCCCGACCCGGCACGGGCCCGATCGCGATCGAGCGGGCTGACGGTGCCCATTAGTTGGCCACTCGCACGTTCACGGTGCCGCGGCCGGTGTTGCCGGCCGAGTCCTTGACGTCGACCGTGAGCGTGGTTGCGCCGTTCGGCGTGCCGCTGGTGTTCCACGGCATCGACGCCGGCCGGGCGCTGGTCGTCTGCGTCCACACGACCTTGCCGTTGGCGCTGATCGTGTAGGTCTTGTTACCCGCCGCGGCGTTGTCCAGCCACACGATGACCCACTGGGTGCCGCGGACGGTGGCGTTGTTGCCGGGCTGCGTGACGTAGACCTTGATGGTCCCCGTCGGCGGCGGCGGCGGCGTCACCGTGTTGCTCACGGTCACGCTGCGCGTGGCCGTCGCGCTGCCGCCCGCGGTGTCGGTCACCGTCAGCGACAGCGTGTGCGAGCCGTTGGCGACGCCGGCCGTGTTCCACGCATAGGAGGCGGCCGAGCCGCTCACCGTCTGCGTGGAGACCACCGTGCCGTCGACGCTCAGGCGGTAGGTGCGAGAGGCCGAGGTCGTGCTGCCGCCGGTCGAGGACATCCCGACCGTCGTGCTGCCGCTCACCGTGGCGCCCGCGGCGGGGCTGGTGAAGGCAGCGGTGAGCGCCGGCGCCGGCGGCGGCGTCACGACGTTGCTCACCGTGACCGTCCGCGTGGTCGTGGCGCTGCCGCCCGCCGAGTCACTGGCGTTGAGCGTCAGGGTGTGCGAGCCGTTGGTGGCGTTGACCGTGTTCCACGCGTAGGAGGCGGTGGTGCCGCTCACCGTCTGCGTGGAGACGACCGTGCCGTCCACGGCCAGCTGGAACGTCCGGGACACGGCCGTGCTGCCGCCGATCGACATCCCGACCGTGGTGATGCCGCTCACCGTGGCACCCGCGGCCGGGCTGGTGAACGCCGCCGTGATGGGCGCGGGCCCGGGCGGCGTGGTGATGCCGTTCTTCACGTTGACGTCGACGCTCTTACCACCCGTGTTGTTCGACGCGTCCTTCACGGTGGCCATGAGCGTCTGGGTGCCGTCCACGACCTGCTTGGTGTCGTACGGCATCGAGACCGGGCCGTTGCTCGACGTGATCTGCGAGCCCATGGCCTTGCCGCCGAGCGTGAGCGAGAACGTCTTGTTACCGGCCACCGCGCCCTCGAGCCACATCACGGCCCAGGCGGTGCCGCTGACGGTGGCGTTGGTGCCGGGCTGCGTGACGTAGACCTTCAGGGTCCCCGTCGGCGGCGGCGGGGTCGTGGTGGTGTTCGACACGGTCACGGTGATCGACGCCGTACCGGTGCCGCCCACGGGATCCGTCGCGGTCGCCGCCAGCGTGTGCGTGCCGTTGGCGACCTTGGTGGTGTCCCACGAGAAGCTCGGGCCCGTGCCCGTGACGGCCGTGCCGTCCACCTTGAGACCGTACGTGTAGCTGGTGCCGAAGCCCACGCCGCTACCGCCCGCCGCGGCGAGCGTCACCGTCGTGGTGCCGGTCACGGTGGCGTTGTTCGCCGGGGCCGTGAACGTCACGGTCACGCTCGGCGCCGGCGGAGGCGTCGTGATGTTGTTGACGGTCACCGCGAGCGTGGCGCTGCCGGTCTTGCCCGCGGAGTCGGTCACGGTCGCGGTCAGCGTGTGCGGACCGTTGGCCGTCGTGGTCGTGTTCCAGGAGAAGCTCGAGCCGGTCCCGCTGATGGCGGTCCCGTCCACGTTCAGCGCGTAGGTGTAACCGCTGCCCGAGCCGCCGCTACCGGCCAGGGTCACCGTGGTGGTGCCGCTGAGCGTCGCGTTCGGCGCCGGCGCCGTGAAGGCCACCGTCGGGTTCTGCGCGGGCGGCGGGGGCGGCGGGGTGCCGCCGGTGCCGCCGTTGCCGATGACGTACACGTGCGCCGCGTACGG
>DASYTM010000054.1:0-4723 GCA_036002345.1 Candidatus Methylomirabilota bacterium
TCGCGGGCGGGCTGGCCGGCATCGTCTACTCCAGCAACGTACGGCTCGAGCCGTCGCTGGACGTGCTCGGGCTGCGCGCCTTCGCGGTGGCGCTCGTGGGCGGGCTCGACAGCTTGGCCGGCGTCATTCCCGCCGCGATTCTCGTCGCCGCCGTGGAGGTCGTGTCGATCCGCTACGGCAACCCGCTGTTCTCCGACGTCTCGCCGTTCCTGTGCCTGCTCGTGATGCTGCTCATCCGGCCCTGGGGGCTCTTCGGGACGAAGGAAGAGCTGGAGCGGGTGTAGTGGCGCTGGGGGGCGGGTACTTCAAGACCTCTTACGAGGCCGACCTGGCCCTCGTGGACACGCGGCTGCGCCGGATCGCGCTCGTCGCCGTGGCGGCGGCGCTGCTCGTGCTGCCGCGCTTCGCCTCGGGCTTCGTGCTCGATCTCGCCAGCCAGGCCGCGCTCGCCGCCGTCGGCGCGCTCGCGCTCAACGTGCTCACGGGACTCGCGGGGCAGATCTCGCTCGGCCACGCGGGCTTCCTGGCCGCCGGGGCATTCACGACGGCGGCGCTGGTCGAGCGCGGGATCGTCTCGCCGCTCGTGACGCTGTCCGCCACGGCGCTCGTGGGCGGCGTGCTCGGCCTCGTGGTCGGCATTCCGTCGCTGCGGCTCAAGGGCCTCTACCTGGCCCTGGGGACGCTGGCCATGCACCACGTGGTGCTGTACGTGGCGGGCGAGATGCAGGCGCGCGCCGGCGGTAACACGGGCTTCACGATTCCGCCGCCGCGCCTGGCCGGCCTCGTCCTCAAGGGCACGGTCGCGTGGTACTACGCCCTGGTGGCCGCGGCGGCCCTGGTGCTGCTCTTGTCGGTGAACCTCCAGCGCTCGCGCGCGGGCCGCGCCTTCATGGCCATCCGCGACCGCGACGTGGCCGCCGCCTCCGTCGGCATCGACGTGACGCGCTACAAGCTGGTGGCCTTCGTGTGGTCGAGCGTGATCACCGCGCTGGCCGGCACGCTCTTCGCCTGGCAGCGCGGCTTCGTGTCCGTCGAGGCCTTCGGCTTCTTTGTCGCCGTGGAATACATCGCGATGATCATCATCGGCGGCATGGGCTCGGCGCTGGGCGCCGTGCTCGGCGCCGCCTTCGTGACGCTGCTGCCGTACGGCATCGACGCCGTGGTCGCCTCCGTCAGCCCCGGCGCCGCCGAGTACTACATCTTCCCGGCGAAGTTCGGCGCCTTCGGCCTGCTCATGGCGCTCTTCCTGATCTTCGAGCCGCTCGGCCTGGTCGGGATCTGGCGCCGCGTGCGCAACTGGTTCCTCCTCTGGCCGCTGCGCCACCGGCCCCTGAGGGCCTCATGAGACAGTCGGTGCCGATCCCGAGGCGCGCCACGGCTCCGCCGGGGCGCGGCCGAGCGTTGGGGGGGGTGGGGGGCCATCTCGGGGCCCCCCACGACGAATGACGGCGCTGCTCGAGCTGGACAACGTCGAGGTCGTCTACCACCACGTGGCGACGGCGGTACAGGGCGTCTCGCTGCACGTGCCCGAGCGCTCGATCGTCGCCCTGCTCGGGACGAACGGCGCGGGCAAGACCACCACCCTGCGGGCCATCTCCGGCTTCCTGGGCGGCGACGACGCGCGCGTGGCGTCGGGGCGCATCGTGTTCCGCGGCGAGGAGATCACCGGCCGGCGGCCGCACGAGGTGGCGCGGCGCGGGCTCGTGCTCGTCCCCGAGCGCGACAAGGTGTTCGAGACGCTCACCGTCCAGGAGAACCTCTCGGCCGTGGTGCCCGGCCCGCGCGTGCTGGTGACGCGCGAGCAGGTGTTCCACTACTTCCCGGTGCTCGCCGAGCGCCGTCGCCAGCTCGCCGGCTATCTCTCGGGCGGCGAGCGTCAGATGCTGGCCCTGGCGGCAGCGCTCCTCTGCCAGCCGTCGCTGTTGCTCGTGGACGAGCTGTCGCTCGGACTCGGGCCGATGATCGTGGAGACGCTCATGGCGCTGATCCGGCGCCTGCGCGACGAGCTGGGCACGGCCGTGCTGCTCGTCGAGCAGAACGCCGCCGCCGCGCTGTCGATCGCGGACGCCGGCTACGTGATCGAGCACGGGCGCATCGTCTACGACGGCTCCGTGGAGCGCCTGCTCGCCCACGAGGACATCCGCGAGTTCTACCTGGGCGTGGGTCACCGCGCGGGGCGCAAGCGCTACACCGACGTCAAGCAATATAGAAGGCGGCGCCGGTGGTTCTGAGCGTGGAGGACGTCTCGCTGGAGTTCGAGGGGCTGCGCGCGCTCGCCGGCGTGAGCTTCGAGGTCGCCGGCGGCTCGCTCACCGCGCTCGTCGGCCCCAACGGCGCGGGCAAGACGTCGCTGCTCAACTGCGTGGGCGGCTTCTACACGCCGACGCGCGGCCGGGTGGCGTTCGGCGGCGTCCGCATCTCGGGACTCGCCCCGCACCGCATCGCGGCGTACGGCATCGCGCGCATCTTCCAGTTCGTCGAGCTGTTCCGCCACATGACCGTGCTCGACAACCTTCTGCTCGGGCGGCACCTGCACATGCGCGCGGGGATCGTGGCCGGCGCCCTCTTCTGGGGACGCTCGCGGCGCGAGGAGACGCGCGAGCGGCGGCGCGTGGAGGAGATCATCGAGTTCCTCGAGCTGGAGCGCTATCGCAAGGAGCCGATCGCCAACCTGCCGTTCGGCGTGCAGAAGCTGGTCGGGGTCGGCCGCGCCCTGGCCATGGAGCCGAAGCTCCTGCTCCTCGACGAGCCCTCCACGGGCATGAACCGCGAGGAGAAGGAGAACCTCGCGCGCTTCCTGCTGCGCATCAAGCACGAGCTCGGCACCACCATGCTGTGGATCGAGCACGACATGGAACTGGTGGGGGACCTCGCCGAGCGCGTGGTGGTGCTGGACTTCGGGCAGAAGATTGCAGAAGGTCCCCCCGAGACGGTATTGCGCGACCCGCGCGTGGCCGAGGCCTACCTGGGCCGCGGCTACGACGCGCAGAAAGGAGCGAGGGTATGACGCAGGCGTTGCCGCCGCTCCCGACCTCCGTGGTCGGCAGCCACGGGCTGCCGGGCTGGGTGTGGCTCGCGCGCGAGGCCATGGAGGCGGGGCGGCTCGGCGCCCTCGACCTGCGCGAGCTGATGGAGGACGCCACGCAGGTGGCGCTCCTCGACCAGGAGAAGGCCGGCGTGGACGTCGTCTCCACCGGCGAGATGATGCGCGTGCGCTTCATCATCGGGTTCTACGACGCCATCCACGGCATCGAGACGCTGCCCGCGCCCCGGAAGCTCGGCCAGCCCCTCTGGGACACCAACACGCCGTTCGAGGTGACCGAGAAGATCTCGGCGCCGCGCGGGCTCGGCATCGTGGAGGAGTTCAAGCTGGCGCGCGAGCTGACCGGCAAGCGGATCAAGGCCACCGTGCCCGGTCCCTACACGCTGCTGGTGCCGCTCAAGCTCGGCGGCGGCTACCGCGACAAGGACACCCTGCTCGCCGACCTCGTGAAGATCGTCAACGCCGAGTGCCGCGCCCTCGTCGCCGTCGGCGCGGACTTCATCCAGATCGACGAGCCGCACCACGGCATGTACCACGGCTCGGCCCACGACGTGAGCAAGGGCATCAACCGCGCCGTGGAGGGCGTGGACGCGAAGATCGCCGTGCACGTGTGCTTCGGCAACCTCTACGGCCGCCCCTTCAGCGCCGTGCGCGACTACGCGAACGTCTTCGGGACGCTCCACGAGATCCACGCCTCGCAGATCGTCCTGGAGTTCGCCAACCGCGGGATGGACGAGCCCGCGCGCTGGAAGGAGTTCCCCAAGGACAAGGAGCTCGGCGCGGGCGTCATCGACGTCAAGGCCTTCAAGGCCGAGACGCCGGAGGAGGTCGCCGCGCGCATCCGCGCCGTCCTCCGCTACATCGCTCCCGACAAGCTCTGGGTGAACCCGGACTGCGGCTTCTGGGAGACCCCGCGCTGGGTCACCAAGCTCAAGCTCAACGCCCTCGTCGAGGGCACGCGCCTGGTGCGCAAGGAGCTCTAACCCTTGTGCTGCGCGGCCGCGCGGCGGCCGATCTCCTCCGGGGAGAGATCTTCCTTGTGCGTGGCCACGTGCCAGAGGTGGCCGTAGGGATCGGCGAGGGTCCCCGAGCGGTCGCCGTAGAACTGATCCTGGATGGGACGCAGCACCTTGGCGCCGCTGGCGACGGCGCGGCCGACCACCGTGTCCACGTCCTCGACGTAGAGGTGGAGCATCACGGGCGAGCCGCCGACGGAGCGCGGACTGCGGAAGTCCATCTCGGGGGACTCGTCGGCGAGCATGACTTTCGAGTCGCCGATCTGGAGCTCGGCATGGCCGATGCGCCCGTCGGGCTGGGCCATGCGCATGAGCTCCTTGGCCTCGAACGCCTTCTTGTAGAACTCGATGGCATCGGACGCGCCCTTGATGGACAGGTACGGAATGACCGTGTGGTAACCCTCGGGAATCGGCTTGACTGCCATGAATGCACCTCCGCTCTGATCAGGGCGTTTCAGTCGGCGTGACGGTGATGTCGCGGCGCGCGGCGCCGCGGACGACGATGAGCGCCATCGGCTCGCCGATCGGCGAGGCCACGAGCAGGCGGTGCACGTCGTCCACCGTGTGCACCGGCCGCTCGCCGATCGCGACGACCAGATCGCCGGCCTGCAGACCCGCTCGCGCGGCCGGCGTGTCGGGCTCGACGCTGACGATCTCGACCGCG
>DASYTM010000055.1:0-29931 GCA_036002345.1 Candidatus Methylomirabilota bacterium
ATTGGCGAAGAAACAGCGAACGCCGCGAATCATTGGACACGATCGCCAGCCTGGACCCTGCAGGGCCAGCCAGCCGTATGTCGTTGAGACGCAGAAGACCGGAATAAATCGGCGTCGAGTGCTCGATTTCGTAGGCTGCGATGAGCTCGTTCGAGCCAGGACGTAGCCAGGCGGCGTCGATCTCTTGAAGGCGCGCCTGTGCCGCGGGGTCATACGGCAATCGTGAAAGGCACCGGAACCGTTGCGTCAATGACCAATCGAGCGTCTCGCGGTCGTGAGCGGGAATCCAGATGTCGAAGCGCTTGAGGGTGCCGATGGCGCCGAGCATGGTTTGGATCTGGCAGTGAGTGAGCTGCGGGACCTCTCGGGCGGTCATCCGGTCGAGCTTGTCGAATCCAGCCCAACCGATATTGGCATCGACATTGAACGAGCCGGCGCGGGCGATGTAAAGCTCCGTGCCGCCTTCTCCGATGCGTACCTGGCTCTTGTACTGACCATCACCGGCCGGTGACGTTTCTGCGAAGACATCCTCGTAGTCCGTAAATGGGACGAGGAGCGGTGCCTCTTGGCCGTCCCAAAGAAAGCAGATGAAGCTCGGGTGCCCTTCGAGGCGACGTAGATCCTGTCTTCGGAGCCCATAGAAAGTGCTGTGGCCCTTATGAAGTTTCGAATAGCGGACGTAGATACGTCCGAGACGCTCGCCGACATCGAAGAGCGATTGGCTCCCGTCGAGCTTGGACAAACGACCGTAGCGTTGAGCGAGCTGCGCCAGAAAGCGCTCTCGAACGATGTCGCCCATAGCGGCGAAACGATGATACCGCCAGACGCACTGCGCGACGGCGCGATCCTGCCGGCGCCGTCACGCAGCACCCCTTACCGTCTGGGACGAACCCGCCGGCGGCTGCGCTGCCGGCGCACGTTGCGCATGCGGCGGAGCAGGAGCCGGATCAGCATTCGTTGAACCCGCACGAGAGGCACTTCTTGCAGCCTTCCTCGTACACGAAGGTGGCCTGGCCGCACTCCTTGCAGAGGTCGCCGATGCGCCGGCGCTCGTCGGCCTTCGGCACGGGCGGCGCCTCCACCTTGACCTGGCCGATGTGCTCGGCCAGCGTGCGGCCGAGCGCGTCGGGCAGCGACAGCACCTTGCCCGGGCCGAAGCCCATCGGCTGGGCACCGCCGATGCGCGAGAGTTGGCTGATGACCTCTTCGAGCCGGCGCTGAGGCGAGAGCGGTGAAGGTAGCCTCAGCGTGAGCGAAATCAGTCGTCCGAGCGCCTCGGCCACGGCCATCGTATCGGAGCCGCCCTTGCCCACCTGGACGAAGACCTCGAACGGGTCGCCGTCCTCGGTCTCGTTGACCGTGATGAAGGCGGTGCCGATCGGCGTCTCCTTGCGGTAGGTCTTGCCGGCCAGGCTGTGCGGCCGCGGCTTGACGATCATCTGCCCGGCGGTCGGCAGCGCGGCGGACGCCTTGTCCTTCTTGCCGATGCCCACGTTGAGCACCTGCTCGCCCTTGCAGCCGTCCCGGAAGACGGTGATGCCCAGGCAGCCGAGCTCCCACGCGAGACGGTAGGCGTTGGCGACGTCCTCTTCGCTCGCCTCGTTAGGCAGGTTGATCGTCTTCGATACACCGTTGTCGGTGTAGCGCTGGAATGCCGCCTGGTGCCGGACGTGCCACTCGAACGGAATTTCGTGCGAGGTCTTGAAGACACTGGCGGCGTTCTCGGGCAGGCCCGGGATCCCGTGGAGCGAGCCGCGCCGGGCGATCTCCTCCTTCAATGCATCGGAGTAAAAGCCGCGCTCTTTGGCGATGGCCTCGAACGTCTCGTTGACGAAGGTCAGTACGCGCTCACCGTCCGGCCGCTTCACGCGATGCTGGAAGGCCAGCGCGAAGATCGGCTCGATCCCCGACGAGCAGCCCGCGATCATCGAGATCGTGCCCGTGGGCGCGATCGTGGTGACCGTCGAGTTGCGCATGGGCCGGACGTCCTTGTAGATCGACTTCGACCAGTTCGGGAACGGCCCGCGCTCCTCGGCCACCTTGGCGCACTGGTCGTGGGCCTTCTCCTTCACGAACGACATGAGCCGCTCGGCGAGCTCGATGGCCTCCCGGCTGTCGTAGGGGATGCCCATGATGAAGAGGAGATCGGCCCAGCCCATGATGCCCAGGCCGATGCGGCGGTTGGACTTCACCGTCTCGTTGATCTCGGGCAGCGGGTACGGGTTCATCTCGATGACGTCGTCGAGGAACCGCACGGCCAGCCGCACCACGCGCTCCATCTCGTCCCAGTCGATCGAGAGCTCGCCCTCGTTGCTCTTGCGGGCGAACTTCGAGACGTTGAGCGAGCCGAGGTTGCACGCCTCGTTGGGCAAAAGCGGCTGTTCACCACAAGGGTTGGTCGCTTCGATCTGGCCGACGTCGGGCGTCGGATTCGCCGGGCTCGCGTTGATGCGGTCGATGAAGACCATACCCGGATCGCCCGTGCGCCACGCCGCGCGCACGATGCGGTCGAACACTTCCTTCGCCGACAGCCGGCTCACCGCCTGTCCGTTGCGCGGATTGATCAGGTCGTACTCTTCGCCCTTATCGAGGGCGTCCATGAACTTGTCGGTGGCCGCTACGGAGATATTGAAGTTGGTGATCCCGCCGTCGAGCTTGCAGTCGATGAACTCGAGGATGTCAGGATGGTCGACCTTGAGAATTCCCATGTTCGCGCCGCGTCTTGTGCCGCCTTGTTTCACCGCCTCCGTCGCGCCGTTGAAGACGCGCAGGAACGAGACGGGCCCCGACGCGCGCCCGCCTGTGGACGAGACGATGTCGTCCTTGGGACGGAGCCGCGAGAACGCAAACCCAGTGCCTCCCCCTGATTGGTGGATGATCGCCGCCGCCTTCACGGAATCGAAGATCTCGGGCATCGAGTCGCCGACGGGCAGCACGTAGCAGGCCGAGTACTGGAGCCCGTTGCCCTTGCCCGCGTTCATGAGGGTCGGCGAGTTCGGGATGAAGTAGCCGTCCACCATCATGTCGTAGAAGGCCTCGGAGACCTCCCGCACCGCCGCCGGGCTGCGGCCGTATCGCCCCTCGCCGGCGGCGATCGAAACCGCCACCCGCCAGCACATTTCCTCCGGCGTCTCGATGACCTCCCCGTCCTTGCGGAGGAGGTAGCGCTCGCGAAGAACGCGGAGGGCGGGCTCTGTCCACTGGCCGACTTTGGTGGGGCGGGTCTCAGACAGCATTTCCCGGGTACCTCCTATATCTTGTGGTGAGCGGCAATCTACCACGCAGTATCTCGTGCTAGTCAAGAAAAAAGGTGTCCACCGCCGTCCCCCGCGTATCCCCTCGTTATTCACCGCGTCGTCCACCGGCAGACCGGCCGCATTGGATGCCGCAACGAGGGGAGTTTGGGGAGTGCGTGATATCCTCACGTGTCACGACAGGTCATCAACGGGCCGTATTGCGCCCGGGGAGAACGGAATGAGGATGGGCGTCCGGTGGTCGCTGCTGGCAGGCGCAGTCCTGGTGGTGGTGGCCGCGAACGCCGGGGCGCAAACACCGCCCCCACCCCCCGCGCAGGTCCCGCCGCCAGCCACGCCGCCCCCTGTCGCGCCCACGCCGCCGCCCGTGGATAGCCCGCAGGCGAAGGTCTTCGGCAAGGTCCTCTCCGTCGACGATGCCATCACCGTCGCGCTCGAGACCCAGCCCAACATCAAGGCGCGCATCAGCGACTACCTCGCCGCCGCGTTCCGCGTGGACCAGGCGCTCTCGCCCCTCTACCCGCAGGTGACGGGGACCTTCACCGCCGCCTACTCGAAGAACGCCACCACCTCGGCCATCCCGACGACCTCGACGCGCCGGGTCACGACGTACACCGAGAGCCCGATGGATCCGACCGTGGCGCGGATCTCGATCTCGCAGCTCCTGTTCGACTTCGGCAAGACGCTGGCGTCCACCGAGGCGGCGCGCAAGCTCGCCGACATCGCGCTCGAGGACACCGAGCTGCAGCGCCAGCTCGTGACGCAGACCGTGAAGGAGGCGTTCACCAACATCAACTTCGCGGTGCGCCTCATCCAGGTGCAGCAGCAGGCCGTCGATCGCGCCGAGCTCAATCTCAGGTCCGCGCGCGGCTTCTTCGAGGTCGGCACGCGGCCGAAGTCGGACGTGGCGCGCGCCGAGGTCGACGTGGCCAACGCCAGGGTGGACCTGATCCGCGCGCGCAACGCCGAGCGGCTGGCCCGCGTGGCGCTCGTCACGGCCATGGGCCTGCCCGCCACCACGCCGGTCCAGATCCAGGACAACCTCGTGTACCAGGCGGTGATGCTGGACCGCACGCGCCTGGGCGAAGAGGCGCTGCGCTATCGGCCGGAGTACCGCCAGGTCCGGCTCAACGCCGACGCGGCCGACGCCCGGCTGCGGCGGTCGTTCCGTGACTTCTTCCCGGACATCACGGGCGGTGGCTTCTACGGCGCGACGCGCGGCGACCTCAACGAGGCGTGGGAGATCAACCTGAACCTCAACTGGTCGATTTTCGACGGCGGCAACCGCATCGCGCGCTATCGCGAGGCGCGCGCCTCGCTCGACGCCGCCGTGGCCCGCGTGAAGGCCTCCGAGCTCGACCTCTCGCG
Source organism: Candidatus Methylomirabilota bacterium (assembly GCA_036002345.1). Lineage (GTDB taxonomy): Bacteria > Methylomirabilota > Methylomirabilia > Rokubacteriales > CSP1-6 > AR12. The sequence continues at coordinate 4,623 of DASYTM010000055.1, forward strand.
CGAGGTCGAGCAGTCGGTGAACAACGTGACGGAGGCCGAAGAGCGGATCCAGGCCGCCCAGGTCGCCGTGGTCTCCGCGCAGGAGAACTTCCGGCTCGCCCAGGGCCGGTTCGACGCGGGGGTGGGCACGATCCTCGAGCTCACCGACGCCCAGCTCGCGCTGACCCAGGCCCAGAACACCGAGGCCCAGGCGCTGGCCGACTAACGCATCTCGCTCGCCCGACTGGACCGCGCCGTCGGTCGCCGGTAACCTTTCGGAATACCGGGAGGTTCCGCGCCGTCCAAAAGGCGATGAAACGCTTCATTTCCCTCGCCGTGGTGGCTCTGCTCCTTGGAGCCGGAGTCTGGGGTTATCTGTACGCCCAGGGTCGCAACACCTCCCCGAAGTACCGCCTGGGCGCCGTCGAGCGAGGCCCCCTCACCGCCGCGGTGTCGGCCACCGGTAACCTCAACGCCGTCACCACCGTCCAGGTCGGCAGCCAGGTCTCGGGGCAGATCAAGGAGCTCCACGCCGACTTCAACACCCGGGTGAAGCGCGGCCAGGTCATCGCTCGGCTCGACCCCGAGATCTTCCAGGCGAAGGTCAACCAGGCCCGCGCGGAGGTCGAGACCGCGAACGCGGCGGTGCTGAACCAGGCGGCCACCGTCGAGAAGGCCCGGGCCGACGTCGAGAACGCGCGCGCCGCGCTGGCTCAAGCCAAGGCGCTGACCGCCAAGGCCGACGCCGCGCAGGCCGACAGCAAGCGCGCCGCCGACCGCAACGCCGAGCTCTTCCGGCGCCAGCTCATCGCGCAGGCCGACCGCGACACCGCCCAGGCGAACTACGACCAGGCCATCGCGCAGTCGGAGTCCTCGCGCGCGAGCGAGAAGGCGTTCCAGGCGAGCATCCAGTCCGCGCAGGCCCAGCTCCGCGTGCAAGAGGCGTCACTCAAATCCGCCACCGCCCAGGTGAAGCAGAGGCAGGCCATGCTGCGCCAGGCGGAGGTCGACCTCGAGCACGCCACCATCACCGCCCCCGTGGACGGCGTGGTCGTCTCGCGCCAGGTGGACGTCGGCCAGACGGTGGCCGCGAGCCTCCAGGCGCCGACCTTGTTCACGATCGCGCAGGACCTCACCAAGATGCAGGTCGAGACGAGCGTGGACGAGGCGGACATCGGGCGCATCAAGGTGGAGGACGCGGCGACGTTCACGGTGGACGCGTTCTCCGGCCAGACGTTCACGGGCACCGTGACCCAGATCCGCAAGGCGCCGCTGGTCGTGCAGAACGTCGTCACCTACACCGTCGTGATCTCGGTGGCCAACCCGGGCGAGCGCCTGCTGCCCGGCATGACCGCGAACGTGAAGCTCGTGTACGCCGAGAAGCCCAACGTCCTGAAGGTGCCGAACGCGGCGCTGCGATTCCGTCCCGCCGGCGCCGAGGCCGGCCCGCCCCCGCCCGGGCGCGGCGTGCCCGGCGGCGGCCAGCCGGCCGGCGGCGAGCGCGGCGGCGGTGGCCGTGGGGCCGCGATGCGCGAGCGGCTCGTGACGGGTCTCGGCCTCGACGCCGCGCAGCAGAAGCAGCTCGACGCGATCCTGGCCGACGCGAGCCAGCCGCGCGAGACGACCCGCGCGAAGATCCGCGAGATCCTCACGCCGGCGCAGCAGGCGAAGTACGACGAGATGGCGGCGGCGCGCGGCGGCGCCGGGGCGTCGGGCGGCGGCGGAACGCCGGGGCGCGTCTTCGTCCTCGACAACGACGGCAAGCCAAAGGCGGTGTCCCTCGTCCTCGGCATCAGCGACGGCAGCGCGACGGAGATCGTACGCGGCGAGCTGAAGGAGGGCCAGGAGGTCATCACGGGCGCCGCCGGCGCCGCCCAGCCGGGCCGGCCCGGGACCAGCGGGCCGCGCCTGAGGCTCTGAGCGCCGTGTCGATCATCGCGACAGAGGGCATCAGCAAGGACTACCGCCTCGGCCCTCACACCGTGCACGCGCTGCGCGGCGTGTCGGTGACGATCGAGCCCGGGGAGTTCGTGGCCGTGATGGGCCCGTCGGGCTCCGGCAAGTCCACCTTCATGAACCTGCTGGGCTGCCTCGACCGGCCGACGGCGGGCCGGTACTGGCTCGACGGCCACGACGTGGCGCGGCTCTCGCGCGATCAGCTCGCCAACGTGCGCAACGCCAAGATCGGCTTCGTGTTCCAGCAGTTCAACCTCCTGCCCCGCACGAGCGCCCTGGAGAACGTCGAGCTGCCGCTCCTCTACGGCGGCATCTCCGCGCGCGACCGCCGCCAGCGCGCGCGCGCCCGGCTGGACGCCGTCGGCCTCGCCGAGCGCGAGCACCATCATCCGAGCCAGCTCTCGGGCGGGCAGCAGCAGCGCGTGGCCATCGCCCGCGCCCTCGTCAACGACCCGGCGGTGATCCTGGCCGACGAGCCCACCGGCAACCTCGACACCCGCACGAGCGTCGAGATCCTGGCCCTGCTGCAGCGCCTGAACCGGGAGGGGCTCACCATCGTGCTCGTCACCCACGAGCCCGACATCGCGACCTACGCGAGCCGGCACCTCGTCTTCCGCGACGGGCGGCTCAAGAGCGACGAGCGCACGGTGCCGCTGGACGCCGCCGAGGCGCTGCGCGCGCTGCCGGAAGAGGCGGAGGAGGCGGTGGCCTGATGGTGCTCCAGGCGCTCCGCATCGCGCTCCGCTCGCTCCGGGTCAACAAGCTCCGCACCGCGCTGACGATGCTCGGCATCATGATCGGCGTCGCCGCCGTGATCGCCATGGTCTCGGTGGGCGCCGGCGCCCAGGCACGCGTCGCCGAGCAGATCCAGAGCCTCGGCTCCAACCTCATCATCGTGCTCTCGGGCAGCACGTCCTCGAGCGGCATCCGCCTCGGCACGGGCAGCCAGCTCACGATCACCGAGGACGATTCCGCGGCGATCGCCCGCGAGGTCCCCGCCGTCCAGGTCGCGGCGCCCTCCTCCCGCGGCAACGCGCAGGTGGTCTACGGCAACCTGAACTGGTCCACGCAGATCCAGGGCGTGACGGCGGACTACTTCGAGGCCCGCGACTGGCCCGTGGACACGGGACGGCCCGTGCTCCCGGAGGACGTGGACGGCGCCACCAAGGTCGCCCTCCTCGGCCAGACGACGGCGCTGAACCTCTTCGGCGAATCGGATCCGATCGGCCAGATCATCCGGATCAAGAAGGTCCCCTTCACCGTGGTCGGGACGCTCTCCCGCAAGGGCCAGAGCTCGTGGGGGCAGGACCAGGACGACGTGATCCTGATCCCGCTCTCGACGGCGAAGAAGAAGGTCCTCGGCGTCAGCGCGGCCAACGCGCGCTCGGTCGGCTCGATCTCGATCAAGATCCGCGCGGGCGAGGACATGAGCGACGCGGAGTCGCAGATCCGCGGCCTCCTGCGCCAGCGCCATCGCCTGCAGCCGTACCAGGACGACGACTTCTGGCTGCGCAACCTCTCGGAGGTGCTCCAGGCGCAGGAGGACTCGTCGAAGGTGATGACCTACCTGCTCGCCGCCATCGCCTCCGTGTCGCTGCTCGTGGGCGGCATCGGGATCATGAACATCATGCTGGTCTCGGTCACCGAGCGGACCCGCGAGATCGGCCTGCGCATGGCCGTGGGCGCGCGCGGCCGCGACATCCTCACCCAGTTCCTCGTCGAGGCCGTCACGCTCTCGCTGATCGGCGGCGTGATCGGCATCGGGCTCGGCGTCGGGGGCAGCAACGCGATCAGCGCGCTGGCCGAGTGGCGTACCGTGCTGGCGCCGGAAGCCATCTTCCTGGCCTTCGGCTTCTCGGCGGCAATCGGGATCTTCTTCGGCTTCTACCCAGCCCGCAAGGCCTCGCGCCTGGATCCGATCGAAGCCCTCCGCTACGAGTAGTAGCCGGCGCGGCCCGGCGGCGAGGGCCGCCTCATTTCTTCCGTATGAGCTCAGCCTTCGTCGGGCCGTCGCCGTCGTAGCGCAACAGCAGTCCGTCGGGCGACTCGTGGACTGTCACCAAGCCCGTCCGGCCCGACGAGGACACCCACCGGAATGAGTTTTGGTTGATGGGTGCCAGCATCCCGGTGCCGCTCTCGCTTCCCGAGCTCCACGACACCGAGCCGTCGGGCTTCACGTCCCACGCGGTGGGAAATGTTCCGCGAGCCGACGTCGCCTGGCCCTGCCAATTGCCGGCGAGCGGCGTGAAATCTACCGATGTCACACACGCCGCGCACGCCAGTGCGATGATGAGGCCGACCGCTTGTCTGAACATTGTCTCGGACCTCCTCTGCGCTGTGCCGTCAGTCCTTGGGCAGGCCGAGGACGCGTTCGGCGAGGATGTTGCGGTTGATCTCCGAGGTGCCGGCCGCGATGGTGTCGCCCCGCGAGCGCAGGAACCGCAGCTGCCAGTAGCCGTCGTCCACCGCGTGCGCGGAGCCGCGCGCGAGCTGGGCGTAGGGGCCCTCGATGTCCAGCATGAGCTCGAAGAGGCGCTGGATCGACTCGCTCCAGAAGAGCTTGGCGGCCGAGCCATCCGCGCCCGGGGGCTGGCCGCGCAGCAAGCGCGTGAGCCCGCGCAGCGTGGAGACGCGCAGTGCCTCGCCGTCGATGTAGGCCTGGGCCAGGCGCTGGCGCAGGACCGGATCGGCGGCGGCGGTGCCGCCGTCGCGCGTCGTGCGGTGCGCCAGCTCCAGCGCGGCGTCGATGCCGTGGCGGAGCAGGAGCTGGCGCGCGATCGTGCGCGGCCCGCGCTCGAACATCAGCGTGGTGATGGCGACCTCCCAGCCGCCGTGCAGGCGGCCGACGAGGTTGGCGGCGGGCACGCGCACGGCGTCGAAGAAGATCTCGTTGAACTCGGCTTCGCCCGAGATCTGGCGGAGCGGGCGCACGGTGACGCCCGGCGCGTGCATGTCCACCACGAACATCGAGAGTCCCTTGTGCTTGGGCACTTCGGGATCGGTCCGCGCGAGCAGCAGACACCACTCGGAATACTGCGCGTAGGTCGTCCACACCTTCTGGCCATCGAGCACGAAATGGTCGCCGTCGCGCACGGCGCGGGTCTGGCCGCCCGCGACGTCGGAGCCCGCGTTGGGCTCGGAGAAGCCCTGGCAGAAGATCTGCTCGGCGGACAGGATGGCCGGCAGGTGGAATGTCTTCTGGGCCTCCGTGCCGTGGGCGATGATCGCGGGGCCGCACATGTCCAGGCCGATGGCGTTCGGCAGCTCCGGCGCCCGCGCGCGCGCCATCTCCTCGTAGAAGATCGCCTGCTGCATGATGGTCGCGCCGCCGCCGCCGTACTCGCGCGGCCACGAGAGCCCGACGAAGCCGGCCTCGCAGAGCCGCCGCTGCCAGTCGCGCAGGAACGCGAACTGCTCGTCGAGCGAGGCGAAGCGCGCGCGCTCCTTCGTCCAGTCCTTGCCCCAGTGCTTGTCGAGCCAGCCGCGCAGCCGGTCCCGGAATGCGCGATCGTCCGCGGGCAGCTCGAAGTCCATGCGCTCGCCTCCCCCCGCCTTCGCGGCGGCGTCTGCTATCTTGAGGCCCGATGCCGCGTCGACGCAACGTCGCGCCGCGCGCCGCCCGCCGCGTGCGCCGGCCGCCGCCGCCCGTCAAGCCGAGCGAGGCCGAGCGGCGACTGCTCGCGCTGGCGCGCGAGCTCGCCGGTCTCGGCCCGAACCCGCTGCCCCGCGCGCTGAAGCTCCTCGCCGCCGCCTACGCGCCGGAGGCGCCGCTGCCGGGCGCGCTCAGCCGGGCCTTCCTCGCCACCCGCGGTGACAAGACCGGCGCGCTCGCGCTGGCCTACGCGCGCGAGCAGGTGCGCGTGGCGCTGCAGGAATTGCTCGAGACGACGCCGCCCGCGGTGCGTGGCGGCCTGGCCGCCTCGCCGGAGATCCTCGCGTGGCTGCTGCTGGCCGGGGCCGAGGCGCTCGCGCAGGAGCCGCCGTCGGCCGTCGCCGACCGCCTGAAGGCGCTCGCCGCGCTCATCGGTCACGAGGCGGCGCCGTGAGCGCGGGCAGCACGCGCGCCGCGAAGCGCTCGAGCATCGCGGTGTCCGGGAAGTCGGCGAAGCCGAGCATGAGATCGGTCGCGCCCGCCCGCGCGTAGGCGGTCACCCGCGCCGTGACGGCGTCGGCGTCGCCCATCAGGGCCGAGGCCACCAGCGGATGATCCCCGCCGATGCCGCGCGCGGCGTGAAAGCGCTCGGCCGCCTGCCGCGTGTCGGCGGCCGACTCGCCGACCGCCGCGTCCACCTCGACCGAGCGGCGGACGGCGTCGCGCGGGCGGCCGGCGGCGGCGAGTGCGGCATCGAGGCGCGCGGCCGCCTTGGCGAACGCATCCGGCGCCAGGAACGAGGCCTCCCAGCCGTCGGCGCGCCGGGCGGCGAGCGCGATCGCGCGCGCGCCCATCGCCGCGATCCACACCGGCGGGCCCGGACGCTGCACCGGCTTCGGCTCGATGCGCGCCTCACGCAGGCCGAGGGCGCCGGACGTCACCGCCTCCCCCGCCCACAGCCGGCGGAGCGCGTCGATGGTGGCCTCGAGCCGCGCCAGCCGCTCGCGCGCCGGCGGATACGCGATCCCGTGACGCTCCCACGAGGCGGCCACCCCCGGCGCCTCGGCGCCCACGGCGAGGCGCAGATCGAGGCGCCCCTCGGAGAGATGGTCGACGGCGACGGCGCGCTTGGCGAGCCACGACGGATGGTGCGCCGCCGCGTCGAACGCGTAGGTCACGGCGGGGCCGATGCGACAGCGGCGCGTCTCGCGCGCGAGCGCGGCGAGCAGGGTCCAGCCGTCGTGCGTGAAGCCCCAGAGGCCGTCGCCGTACGTCACGCGCGCGTAGCCGAGCGCGTCGGCGGCCGCCCAGTAACGCCGGAGCGCCGCGACGTCGGTGCCCCACGTCTGCACGGAGACGGCGATCACGCCGCGAGGATCGGGGAGCCGGAGGGCGGCTGTCAACGTGCTAGAGTGCCCCCGATGCTCGCCCGCGTCGCCGCCGCCGCCGCGCTGGTCGTCCTCGCCGCCGTGCCCGCCGTCGCGCAGACGCCCGTCGAGCAGGCGCGCGCGCTGATCGTGCGCTATCACGAGGATCCGGCCGTGATCGACCGGGCCCGCGACCTGCTGGAAGCGGCCGTGGCCAGGGACCCGCAGGTCGAGACCATCATCATGCTCTCCTACGCGCATTTCCTCTGGGGCGACACGCGCGCGAAGACCGACGACGAGAAGATCGCCGCCTACGACCGCGGCCGCCAGCGCGGCGAGCGCGCCGTCGAGCTCGCGCCCCGCAACGCCGAGGCGCACGTCTGGTACGCCATCAACACCGGGCGCTACGGCCAGGCGCGCGGGATCATGCGCTCGCTCTTCCTGCTGCCCACCGTCCAGCGCGAGATCGACACGATCCTCAGCCTGGATCCGAAGAACCTCCGCGCGCACTCGCTGGCCGGCAACGTCTACATGGAAGTGCCGCGCCTCGCCGGCGGCGACCGCGCCAAGGCCGAGGATTACTTCAAGAAGGGGCTGGAGATCGACCCGCGCTTCACCGTGCTCCGCGTGGATCTCGCCCGCCTGTACATCGCGACGGCGCGCTACGCGGACGCGCGCAAGGAGCTGACGCGCGTGCTCGAGGAGCGCGCGCCCAGGATCGTGGCGGATTGGACCATCAAGGACGTCCCCAAGGCGCGCGCGTTGCTCGAGTCCATCAAGGACAAGCGGTAGACATCGCGGGCGTCATCCGCCGGCTCCGGCGGACGAAGCCGCGCTGGAACCGCACCGCGCTGGCCCTCATCGCGGACCAGGGGCGCGATCCCTTCCGCGTGCTGGTGGCCTGCATCCTCTCGCTCCGGACCCAGGACACCACGACGGGACCCGCCGCGGCGCGGCTCTTCGCCGTGGCCGACACGCCCGAGACCCTGCGACGCCTCACGCCTCGTGCCATCGAGAAGCTGATCTATCCGGTCGGCTTCTATCGCACCAAGGCGCGCGTGATCCTGGGAATCTGCCGCGACCTGCTCGACCGCTTCGGCGGGCGCGTGCCCGACGACATCGACGCGCTCCTCACCCTGAAGGGCGTGGGACGCAAGACCGCCAACCTGGTCGTGACGATGGGCTTCGGGAAGCCGGGCATCTGCGTGGATACCCACGTGCACCGGATCAGCAACCGCCTGGGTTACGTGCGCACGCGCGACCCCGAGGCGACGGAGATGGCGCTGCGCGGCCGCCTGCCGCGGCGCTTCTGGATCGGCTACAACGACCTGCTGGTGGCCTTCGGCCAGAATATCTGCACGCCGCTCTCGCCGCGCTGCTCGGGCTGTCCCGTCAACGCGCTCTGCCGGCGCGTCGGCGTGACGGGGTCGCGTTAGACGGCCGCAACCGGCGCAGCGTCGCGAGATTCTGGAGATCGGCCGTCGGCTCGGGCTCCTTGGGCGTCTCCAGCACCTTCGGCACGCGCGCGAAGCGCCGGTCGTTGAGCAGGCAGCGGAAGGGCGGAAGGCCCAGGCGGCCACGGCCGATGTTCTCGTGACGATCGAGGCCCGAGCCCAGCGGCGCGCTCGCGTCGTTCACGTGGAAGGCGAGGACGCGGCCGAGGCCGACGGTGCGCGCGCACCGCTCGATGGCCGCGGCATAGCCCGCCGGCGTGCGGATGTCGTAGCCGGCCACGAACAGGTGGCAGGTGTCCAGGCACACGCCGACGCGCTCAGGACGGCGCACGCGGCCGATGATCCCGGCCAGGTCCTCGAACGTCCCGCCCAGCGTGTGGCCGCCGCCCGCCGTGTTCTCCAGCGCCACGCGGACGCGCGCCCCCGCCGTGCGCGCGAGCGCCTCGTCCACCGCCCGCGCCACCGCGGCGAGCCCGGCCTCCTTGCCCGCGCCCAGGTGCGAGCCCGGATGCACGACGAGACAGCGCAGGCCGAGCGCCTCGGCGCGCGCGAGCTCGTCGGTGAACGTCTCCACGGCCTGCCGCCATGCGGCCGGGTGCGGTGTCCCGAGGTTGACGAGGTAGCTGCCGTGGGCGAAGGCGTGGCGAATCCCGGCCCGGCGTCGCGCCGCGCGAAAGGCGCGGGCGGCGGCGGGGTCGAGGGGCGGCGCCGCCCACTGGCGCTGGTTCTTGAGGAAGATCTGGATGGCGCCGCAGCCGAGGTCGCGCCCGCGCTCGGGCGCGAGGGCGAGCCCGCCGGCGATCGACACGTGGGCGCCGAGCTCGTCCTGCCGCCGCGTCACGGGGCTCAGCCTATCACCTTGCGCGGGCGGGTCCTCGCGCGGCATAATCGAAACCGGTCGGTACTCCCCAGAAACGCTCGGGTTCCCCGGAGGCGCACATGGAGCCGCGGCAGGTCCAGTCCACGCTCATGACCACGTTCGAGTACGACTACGCCACGGCCGAAGCCGACCTCCGCCGCCTCTACGAGAACGCCAAGCGCGACCAGTGGAACGCCTCCAAGGACATTCCCTGGAAGGATGCCGGCTCCGCGGACGGGCGGGTCATCGCCGACGAGCTGATCGACATCTACGGCTCGCCGCTGTGGGACCGGATGTCGGAGGACCAGCGCATCGAGCTGAACCGGCGCATCGCCGCCTGGCGGCTCTCCACTCTCATGTACGGCGAGCAGGGCGCGATGCTGGCGTGCAGCCAGCTCGTGGAGGTCGTCGGGGGCGCCGACCAGAAGTTCTTCGCGGCCAGCCAGGTCATGGACGAGGCGCGCCACAACGAGGTCCTCGACCGCTACATCACGGAGCGCCTCGGCATCCGCTACGGCATGCCCCAGAACGAGCGCGACCTGTTCGACTCGATCCTCACCGAGAGCCGCTGGTATCTGAAGACCATCGCGCTGCAGCTCGTGGCCGAGACGTTCGCCGTGGCGCTCTTCAAGATGATGGGCGAGAGCGCCCGGGACCCGGTGCTGGCCGAGGTCTGCCGGCGCATCCTCCAGGACGAGTCGCGCCACATGGGCTTCGGGATGCTGTCGCTGCCCAAGGTGGTGAAGGACGCCTCGGAGAGCGAGCGGCGCGAGCTCGAGGACTACACCTGCTTCGCGCTCGAGAAGACCCTGATGGGCTTCTTCCCCGCCGAGGCCTATCAGGACATGGGCTTCGGGCCCGCCGAGATGGACGAGGTCCGGCGCTACCGCCGCGAGACGGCCAAGTCCAACGACTACGCGCCGTTCCGGAAGTACTTCCGCAAGGACATGCACTCCTCGATGGTGCAGAACCTCGCACGCATCGGGCTCCTGAGCGACCGGGTGCGGCCGCGGCTCGAGCGGCTCGGCATCAGCCTGCCGGCGCGCTGACCGGCGCCAGGGCTTCCGTCAGGCGCTCCCGGCGCCACGTCCACGCGGCCTGGATCTGGCGGCCGATCACGAGGGCGTGGGCCACGCGTCCCAGCGGGCCCAGCGGCAGCCGGTAGGTCACGCGGTCCTCGATCCACGTGCCCCCGCCCTCCTCGAGCAGGCGGTGGCGGTGCTCCCAGCGCGCGTATGGTCCGCGCACCTGCACGGTCACGAAGCGATAGGGCGGGTCCCACTCGCGCACGAAGGTGCGCCACGCCAGCGGCAGGCCGAGCCAGTGGAGCTGGAAGTCGAGGACGGCGCCCGCCGTCATCGCCGGCCGCGGCGTGAGCAGGCGCACGCGGAACGCCGGCGGCGTGAGGCGCGCGACGCTGACGGGATCGGCGACGACGGCGAAGACATCGGAACGCGGCCGCGCGAGCCACAAACGCGACTCGAGCACGTGGTCGGCCATGACGCGCGGGCTATCATAGGCGGGTGCCCCGGCTCAGTCAAACGCGCGCCTACGTCGCGCTGCTGCTGATCGCGGCGCTCTGGGGCACGTTCCCGGCCACCTCGAAGCTGGCCCTCGGCGACCTGCCGCCCACGCTGCTCACCGCGATCCGCGCGAGCGTGGCGTCGGCGTTCCTCGTCGCCCTCCTGGTGCGCGCCGGCGCCGAGGCCGTCCGGCCGCCGGCGCCCGAGACGGTGCGCGCGTTCTTCGTGCTCGGCGTGAGCGGGGTCGTGCTCTCCATGCACATCGCCTACTGGGGCATCTACACCACCACCGCCGCGAACGCGGCGATCTTGCAGGCCGGCTCCCCCGTCATGATCGCGCTGGGCGCGCGGCTCTACCTCGGCGAGCGCCTGCGGCGCGTCCAGCAGGCGGGCGTGGCGATCTCGGCGCTCGGCGTGCTCGTCGTCGTCACCGAGGGCAACCTCGCCGAGCTGGCGCCGTCGGAGTGGCGGCTGGGCGACTTCCTCACGCTGGTGGGCCTCGTCGCCTGGACCGTGTACACCGTCTACGGCAAGCGCCTCATCGCCACGGTCCCGCCGGCGCTCGCCACCACGGGTGGCTACGTGTGCGGCACCCTCGTGCTGCTCCCCATCGCGCTCGCGACGCTGCCCTTCATGCCGCGCCCGCGGCTGGTGTCACCCGTGGCGTGGGCGGTGCTGCTCTACCACGCGGTCCTGGGCGCCGTCGCGCACCTCTGGTGGTACGCGGCCGTGGAGCGCGTGGGGCCGAGCCGCGCGGCGATCTTCTTGAACGTCACGCCGCTGGTGGGCATCGGGATGGCGGCCCTGCTGATCGGAGAGCCGATCGGGCCCTGGCAGGTGATCGGCGTGATGCTGGTACTGGGCGGGGTGGCGCTGACCACGCGGCCACCCCGCCCGCCGACTACAGCTTCTTGACCTCGGCCAGGATCTTGTCCGGGTCCGGCAGCTCGCCCTTGCCGTACTTCTCGACGAAGCGAACCGTGCCGGTCTTGTCCACGACGAAGGTCGCCCGGCTGTTGATGTTCATCTCCGCCATGTGGATGCCGTAGTCCTTCGCGACGCTGCGCTGCATGTCCGAGAGCAGCGGATACTTGCTGATGCCCACGGACTTCGCCCAGTTGTCGTGGCTGAAGGGGCTGTCGGTCGAGATACCCAGCACCTGGGTATTGGCCGCCTCGAAGTCGCCGGTGCGCTTGTCGAAGGCGGGCATGCACTTGCTTCAGCCCGGCGTCCAGTCCAGCGGGTAGAAGAGCAGGACGACGTTCTTGCCTTTGTAGTCGGCCAGGCTCACTTCCTTCATGCCGATGGTCTTCAGCGTGAAAGGCGGCGCCTGGTCGCCCACGTTGACCGTCTTTTGATCCGTCACTGGGCGTTCCCCCTTCTGGCGAAAGTGCGCGTCGTGGGCGTCATGATAGCACCGCCCGCCGGGGCCGGCCGCCGCGCCGGCGCCGGCGGCTTGCGCGCGCCTTGCCAGAGCGTGCGGCGCTGCGCCTCCAGCGGCGTGGCCTCGAGCCCGAGGTGCGCGGCGGCGGTGATCACGCGGCCGGTGGACCAGAGCCGCTCGAAGCGCGCGGCGAATCCCGGGTCGCGCAGCGCGTGGTGGTCCATGATCACGCGGCAGCCCGTCGCGTCGAGCACGCGCAGCAGGTTCTCGAGGCCGCGCTCCACGGCCCCCGCGGGCAGATCGCGCTCGACGTAGGACGGCGGGCCGGAGAGGTAGAGGAGCGTCGGCCGCTCGCGGATCAGCCACGCCGCCGCCACCGCGGAGAGCGGCCCCTGCACGTCGGAGGCGAACACGAAGCGCTCGCGCTCCACGACGTCGGCGACCACGAGCGCTACGACGTGGCCGAGCGCCGTGCCGTCCACGCCGTGCGGCAGCGGCGGCGACACGGACAATTCCACGGCGGCGTCGCGCCGGCGCCAGCCCTCGGCCGTCTCGACCGTCGCCTGCCCCTCGAGCGCCTTCCACAGGGCGAGTCCGCGCTTGGCCTGGGCGCCGGCGATCGTCCGCCGCGGGTCCTTCGCGAGCACCGTGCGGCCCACGTAGGACACGGGATCGCTCCGGAAGTGATCCTCGTGGTAGTGGCTGACGAAGATCAGGCGGGCGCGCGTCGCGTAGGCGGAGATGCGATCGTTGGCCCGGCGCAGCGCTTCCCACTCCGGCTCGGCGGGCGGCAGACCGAAGCGCGCGGGCGCCAGCGTGGCGCCCGGGTCGATGAGGATCCCGAGGTCGCCCACCTCGACGTACGTTGCCATCGAGCGCACGCCGAGCGACTCGGCGGCGAGAGGCATGACCTTCAGATGCAGCGCCCGCCGTCGACTTCGATCGTGGAGCCCGTGATCATCGCGGCCTCGTCGGAGGCGAGGAACACCGCGGCGTTCGCGATGTCCTCGGGCTGGTTGAGGCGGCCGAGCGGCACCGTCGCCTCGTAGCGCTTGAGCCCCTCCGCGTCCACCTGCTGCTTGCCCATGAAGGTCGGCAGCATCGGGGTGTGCGTGGCGACGGGGCAGATGGCCACGACCCGCACGCCGTGCGGCGCCACCTCGAGCGCGAGGGCCTTGGCCAGCGTGATGACCGCACCCTTGGACGCGGCATAGATCTGGCCGCCCGGCCGTGGGCGGATGCCCGCCGTCGAGGCCGTGATCAGGAACACGCCGCGCTTCGCGCGCTTCATGACGGGCAGCGCGTACTTGGCGCCGAGGAAGACGCCCTTCACGTTGACGTCGATGATCGTGTCGAAGGTCTTCTCGTCCACCTGCTCGACGTCGGTCTTCCACTGCGGCACGCCGGCGTTGGCGTAGAAGCAGTCGAGGCGGCCCCACGCCGCCACCGCGCGCTCGACGATGGCCTGGTTGTCGGCCGCGCGCGTGACGTCGGCGGCCATGGCGATGGCCTGCCCGCGCGCCGCCTCGATCGCCTGCACGGTGGTCTTGGCGCCCGCCTCGTTGACGTCGGCCACGAGCACGCGCGCGCCCGCGGCGGCCATGGCCACCGCCGTCGCCGCGCCGATCCCCGATCCGCCGCCCGTCACGATCGCGACCTTGTCCTGGAGTCTCATCACGTCCTCCTGGAGGTGGAGGGCCCCGACATGGCCCCCTGCCCTTTAAGCGAAGGGGCTACGCCCCCTCGGACTCCCCGGCCAACGCGCGGAACTAGCCTGCGACTTCGGCGAGCGTGCGGATCGCTGTGGCGTCGCCCACCGCCATCAGCGTCGTCACCCCCGACGTCTTCCACTCGGCGGCCTGCTCGCGGATCCGTTCCTTCGGCCCGCACAGCGCGACCTCGTCCACCAGCGCGTCCGGCACCGCAGCCTCCGCCTCGGCCTTCTTGCCGGCCAGGTAGAGGTCCTGGATCGTCTTCGCCGCGCCCTCGTAGCCGTAGCGCTTCGCGATGTCGTTGTAGAAGTTCCGGCCGCGCGCGCCCATGCCGCCCACGTAGAGGGCGACGCGCGGCTTGACGACGGCGCGGCACGCCGCCACGTCGGGACCGGTCACCACCGCCACCATGGGCATGACGTCGAACCCCTGCGGCGAGCGCCCGCCCTTCTTGAAGCCCTCGTCCAGCCACTCGCGGAACATGCGGCCGCGCTTCGCGGAGTAGAAGACGGGAATCCAGCCGTCGGCGATCTCGGCGGCGAGGGCGACGTTCTTCGGCCCGACGGCGGCGAGATAGATCGGCAGCGAGGCGCGGCCGTGCAGGATCGACTTCAGCGGCTTGCCGAGGCCCGTGGCGTTCGGACCCGCATACGGAATCTGGTAGTACTCGCCGCGGAACTCCACGGGCTTCTCGCGCTTGAGCACGGCGCGCACCACCTCGACGTACTCGCGCGTCTTCGCCAGCGGCTTGCCGAAGGGCTGCCCGTGCCAGCCCTCGACCACCTGCGGCCCCGAGACGCCGAGACCGAGGCGGAAGCGTCCGCCCGAGAGCGCGTCGAGGGTCATGGCGGTCATGGCCGTCATGGCGGGCGTCCGGGCCGGGATCTGCATGATGCCGGTGCCCACGTGGATGCGGGTGGTGCGCCCGGCGATGAACGCCGCCGGTGACACGGCGTCGGAGCCGTACGCCTCGGCCGTCCAGATCGAGTCGTAGCCGAGCGTCTCGGCCTCGAGCACCTTGTCGACGTCGAGGGCCATGTTCGCGCCGGAGTAGCTCAGGCTCAGCGCCAGTCGCATCGCGTTGCTCCTATCCACGTGGGGGCCCCGATATGGCCCCCACACCCCCAAACGCTCGGGGTGCCCCGGCAAAGCCGTGGCCCCTCTCGAGACCCGTCGCTGCTATCCGTCCCAGCGGTACCGATCGAGCACCACGCGGCCGCGCCGGAGGGGGATGCCCTCCTGCTCGAGGCGGATGCGCTGGGTCAGCATTCCCGCCTCGCGCCGGCGCCGGCTGATACGCCCCTGCGCGTTCACCACGCGGTGCCACGGCACGTCGTCGGGGCAGCGCCGCATCGCGCCGCCCACCGCGCGCGCCGAGCGCGGAGCGCCGAGCCGCGCCGCCACCTGGCCGTAGGTCACCACCGATCCCCGGGGCACGCGCCGCACGAAGCGGTAGACGGCGCGCCGGAACGTCAGCGCGTCGCGTCCGCCGCCGCCCCCTGCCCCAATTCCCACAGCCGCGCGTAGAGCCCGCCGCGCCGCACCAGCGCCGCGTGCGTCCCCTCCTCGTGCACGCGGCCGTGATGCAGGACGAGGATGCGGTCGGCGTGCTGGACCGTCGAGAGCCGATGCGCGATGGTGACGCTGGTGCGGCCGGCCAGGAGTCGCTGCATCGCTTCGCGGATTCTCCATTCCGATTCCGGATCGACACTCGAGGTCGCTTCGTCGAGAACGAGGATTGCGGGATTGTACACGAGGGCCCGCGCGATGGCCAGCAGCTGGCGCTGTCCGTGCGAGAGATTCGCGCCGCGCTCGCCGAGCGGCTCGTCCATCCCGCGCGGCAGCGCGTCCACGAAGTCCCGCGCGTGCGCGGCGTCGAGCGCCTCGCGGAGCGTGGCGGGCGTCACGGCGGCGCCCAGCGCCACGTTGTCGGCGACGCTGCCCGTGAAGAGCACGGTGTCCTGGAAGACGGTGCCCACGCGGCGCCGCAGGTGCTCGAGATCCCACTCGCGCACGTCCACGCCCTCCACGAGCACCCGCCCGCGCGTGACGTCGTAGGCGCGGATGAGCAGGCGGGCGCACGTGGACTTGCCCTCGCCCGTGGTCCCCACCAGCGCCACGTGCTCGCCGGGCGCGACCGTGAACGAGCAATCGCGCAGGACGTAATGGTCGCGGTCGTACGCGAACCAGACGCCCTGGAATTCGATGGCCGGGCCGGTCGATCGCGCGGCGGCCACGCGCGCCGGCGCCACGATTCCCGGCTGGCGATCCAAGAGCCCAAAAATCCGCTCCGCCGACGCCATCGCCGACTGCATCACCGTGTACTTGGCGCCGAGGTCGCGGATCGGCAGGAAGAAGCGGTTGGTGTACTGCATGAACGCCACGAGGGCGCCGAAGGTGAGCGCGCCGCTGCCGATCTGGAAGCCGCCGTACCAGATCAGCATGGCGAGGGCGACGGCGCCGAGCGCCTCCACGGAGGCGTAGAGCGTGGCCTCGAAGATCGTCGACTGGAACATCGCGCGGCGGTAGGCGCGGTTCAGGCGGCGGAAGATCGCGTGCTCGTGGCCCTCGCGCGCGAAGAGCTGGACGACCGTCACGCCCTGCAGCGATTCCTGGAGGAAGGCATTGAGGGCGGCGAGGCGCCGCCGGGCTTCACGGTAGGCGTTGCGGGCGCGGATGCGGAAGTACGCGCCCGCGGCGCCCAGCACCGGCACGATGGCGAAGGTGACGAGGGCCAGCCGCCAGTCCATCCAGAGCATCACGGCCATGATCCCGGTGAGCGTGATGACGTCGGCGGCGATGGCGAGGAGCCCGCTCGTGAATGCCTCGCTCACCGCCTCCACGTCGTTGAGCACGCGGGTCATGAGGCGGCCGACAGGGTTCCGGTCGAAGAAGGCCGCCTCCAACCGCAGCAGGTGGCCAAAGAGCGCGTCGCGAAGATCGTGGGTGACACGCTGGCCGACCAGCGCCATCAGATACGCCTCGACCGTGCGCAGGCCGTAGAGCACCGCGAGCGTGCCGGCATACGCGGCGGCCGTCAGCGTCAGCCCGAGCCAGTCGCCGGTGAGGATGTGATCGTCGATGGCGACCTTGAGGAGATAGGGCTGGGCCAGCTCGGCGAGCGCGATGGCCGGGTAGAGCGCGAGCGTCGAGTAGAGCAGCGGCCGGTGGGCGCGCGCGGCCGCCCAGAGCCGGGAGGCGAGCCGGCGGTCGAAGGCGCGGCCGAGGACCTCGTCCTGGTCGAGGAGCGCGTCAGGCACGCGCGATCTCCGCCTCGAGCTGCTGGCGCCGCCAGAGCCGCGCGTAAAGGCCGCCCTCGGCCAGCAGCGCCCCGTGCTCGCCGCTCGCCACCACCCGGCCCTCGTCGAGCACGACGATGCGATCGGCGGCCTGGGCGACGCGCAGCCGGTGGGTCATGACGAGGATCGTGAGCCCGGAGGCGCGCAGCGCGCGCACGATGGCGTCCTCCGTCGCGGCGTCGACGCTGGCGAAGACGTCGTCGAGGACGAGGATGCGCGGCCGCCCCGCGAGCGCGCGCGCGAGGGCCAGGCGCTGGCGCTGCCCGCCAGACACCGTGAGGCCGCGCTCGCCCACCACGGTCGCGTACCCCTCGGGGAACGCGGCCACCTCGGCGTCCACGGCGGCCTCCCGCGCCGCGGCGGCGACCGCCGGCGCGTCGATGGCGGCGCGGCCGAGCGTCACGTTCGCCTCGATCGAGCGCGAGAACAGGAACGCTTCCTGGGGCACCCAGCCCACGGTCGCGCGCACCGTGGCCAGCGAGAGCGCCGTCACGTCGCGGCCGCCGACGAACACCGTGCCCGGTGGGGGCGCCCAGAGCCGCGCGAGCAAGAGGCCGAGCGTCGTCTTGCCCGCGCCCGTCGGGCCGACCACGGCCACGATCTCGCCCGGCGCCACCGCGAACCTGACGTCGCGCAGCGTGGGCCCGCGCTCGGGGTAGCCCCACGTCAGGCCCTCGAACGCGAGCGACGGCGCGCCCCCCAGCGGCGCGGCCTCGCCCGGCGTGGGTGGCGCGGCGTCCACGATCTCCTGGATGCGCTCCATGGACGTGAGCCCGCGGCGCACGACCGAGAGCGTGAGGCCGAGGGCGATCGTCGGCCACGCGAGGTACGCGAGGTAGCCGTTGAAGGCCACGAGGTCGCCGAGGGTGATGCGGCCGGCCACCACGTCCCGGCCGCCGATCCAGATCACGACGAGGACGCCGACGCCGGCGATCAGCGACATCAGCGGCGAGAACCGCGCCTGGATCGAGGCCAGGGCCACGCTCCTGTCGAGCAGCGCGCGGTTGGCCTCGGCGAAGGCGCCGGCCGCGCGCGCCTCCATCGCGTAGGCGCGGACCACCGCCATCCCGGCCAGCGTCTCCTGGACGCGCCCGGAGAGCACGCCGAGCTGTTCCTGCATGGCGTGGGTGCGCTCGTTGACGGCGACGGTGAAGCGGCGCGCCAGCAGCACGAGCACGGGCATGGGCGCCATCGCGCAGAGCGTGAGCCAGGGATCGACGGCGAGCATCGCGGCCAGCGCGCCGCCGAAGGCGAGCGCCGTCTGCACCAGGCTGATCGCGCCGAAGCCGACGAGGCTGCGCACGGTCGTCACGTCGCTGGAGGCGCGCGTCATCAGGTCGCCCGTCGAGTGGCGCGCGAAGAAATCCGGCGGGAACCGCTGGAAGGCGGCGTACAGCCCGTCGCGCAGGTCCGCCTCGACCCGCTGCGCGGCGCCGATGGTGGCGAAGCGCGAGCCGAGCCGGAGGACCCAGTGCGCGGCGGCGAGTCCCAGGATGAGCGTGACGAAGCCCCCCAGCGCCGCCTCGGCGCCGTCCCGCGCGAGCGCGTCCACCGCGTGCTTGACCGTCCACGGGATCGCCAGCGAGAAGGCGGTGGCGGCGGCGAGACAGAGCGCGCCGATCGTATAGCGCGCGCGGTAGACGAGGACCGCGCGCGCGAGAGCCCGGACGGCAGGAGTCAGCCGCGCCCTCCCGCCGCGTGCGGCTTGAGCGCCGCGTAGACGGCAAACACGCTGGGGGTCGGGATGCCGAGGCGCTCGCCGAGGCGCACGGCGTGGCCGTGGAGCGCCTCCAGCTCGAGCCGCTTGCCGTGGACGAGATCGTGGTGCAGCGAAGAGCGCGCGCCCGGCGCGAGCCCCGCCGCCGCCTTCATGATCTTCTCGACCACGTCGGCGGGCAGCGCCACGCCGGCGGCGCGGGCGAGGGCGGCCAGCTCTTCGACGATGTGGCGGTACAGGCGCCACGTCTCGGGCGTCTCGCGGATCACGCCGATCGGCTCGCGCGTCAGCCCGGTGGTCCCGGCCTGGGCCGCGATCATGAGGTACTTCTCCCAGAGCGCGCGGCGGACCTCGGTCGAGAGCTCCACGGGCACGCCGGCGGCCGCGAGCGCGTCGCGGAGCCGCGTGGCGCGCTCGCTCACCCGCCCGTCGAGCTCGCCGAAGACGATGCGCCCCAGGAGGGTGTGCGCGATGACGCCGGGGGCCTCGATCGTGGAGAAGATGAACGCGACGCCGCCGAGGGCCCGGCCCGGCCCGAGCACCTCGTCGATCGCCTCCTCGTTGTCCACGCCGTTCTGGAGCGACACCACGCCGGTGGCGGGCCCCAGCACGGGACGGAGGGCCTCGGCGGCGCTCCGCGTGTCGAACGATTTCACGCAGAAGAGGACCATGTCGACGGGCGGCTGCCCGGCGAACGAGTCCACGGCGTCCACCTTCGCGGTGAACTCGCCGTCCACGGCCGAGCGCACGCGCAGGCCGTCGCGCCGGATGGCGTCGAGATGCGGCCCGCGCGCCAGCACGACGACGGACTCGCCCGCGCGCGCCAGCTTCGCGCCGAAGTAGCCGCCCACGCCGCCCGCGCCCACGATCGCGATGCGCATCACCACCAGCCCCGCTTCTTGAAGTAGCCGATCATGACCGCGGCCATCGCGGCCATGAGCCCGAGGGCCCACGCGTAGCCGTACTCCCACTCGAGCTCCGGCATGTGCTTGAAGTTCATCCCGTAGATCGAGGCGATGAACGTGAGGGGGATGAAGATCGTGGCGATGACGGTGAGGACCTTCATGACCTCCTGGAGCCGCTGGTTCTGGACGGAGAGGTACACCTCCATCACGGACACCGCGGTCTCACGCAGGGACTCGACGATTTCGAGCGCCTGCACGGCGTGGTCGTAGACGTCACGCAGGAAGATCCGTGTCTCCGGCGTGACGAGGTCCGATTCCTCGCGGGCGAGGATCCCGACCTCCTCGCGCATCGGCCACACGGTGCGGCGCAGGGTCAGGAGCTGGTGGCGCAGGCGCTGCATCTGGACGAGCACGAGCGGGCTCGGATCGTCGATGGCCGCGGATTCGAGGTTCTGCATGCGGTCGCCGAGCTGCTCGATGACGGGAAAGTACGCGTCGACCACGGCGTCGATCATGAGGTAGGCGGCGTAGTCGGCGCCCGCCTCGCGCACGCGGCCGCGGCCCTGGCGGATCGCGTCGCGCACGGGCCCGAAGCAGTCCCCGTCGGGGCGCTCCTGGATGGTGATGACCCAGCCCGCGCCCAGGAAGAGGCTCACCTGCTCCTCGACGATCTCGCCCTCGGCGATGCGGATGGTCCGCATCACGACGAAGAGGTTTTTGTCGTAGCGCTCGATCTTGGGCCGCTGTCCGACGTTCAGCACGTCCTCGAGGGCGAGCGGGTGCAGACCGAAGTGCTCGCCGAGCCGGGACAGCACCTTGGTGTCGCCGAGGCCATCGACGTTGATCCACGTGACGTTGCCGGGGACGACCTTCGCGAGCGCCTCGTCCACGCTCGCCACGCGGTCCTCGGTGGCCCCGCTGCGCGACCAGGAGATGAGGGTGATGCGCGGCGGCGCGGGAGCCGCGGTGGTGACGAGCGTGCCCGGCGGCATTCCGGGCTGCACGCGTCGCACGCGGGTCCGTCGCGTGCCGAGCCCGGCGCTCAACCGTCGTTTCAAACGCTTGTCATCCATCGATACGAGCCATGCTCCGGGACCCTCCCGGGGCTTGTCAAGCCGCGCGTGTGGTACGCTCGCCGCACATGTCATCGCTCGAGCGCCGCGTGGCCGTGGACGCCGCGCGCGCGGCCGGCCGCCTCCTCCGTGACGAGCTCTCCGGGTCCCGGCGCATCGCTTACAAGGGCGCGCCCACGAACCTCGTGACCGAGATGGACCAGCGCGCGGAGGCGGAGATCCTCGGACGCCTGCGGGACGCGTTCCCCGAGGACGCGATCCTGTCCGAGGAGTCGGGCAAGGCATCGGGCCGCTCGGGGCGGCGCTGGATCGTCGACCCGCTGGACGGGACGACGAACTACGCGCACGGCCTTCCCGTGTTCGGCGTGTCGATCGCTCTGGAGGCCGAGCGGCGCATCGTGCTGGGCGTCGTCTACGACCCGACGCGCGAGGAGCTCTTCGTCGGCGAGCGCGGGCGCGGCGCGACGCTGAACGAGGTCCCCGTGCGCGTCTCGGCCACGTCGACGCTCAACGAGGCGCTGCTGACCACGGGCTTTCCGTACGACATCCGCGAGACGCGCGACACCAACCTGGCCGAGTACGCGGCCTTCGCGGTGCGCGCGCGCGCCGTGCGCCGGATGGGCTCGGCCGTGCTCGACCTCGCCTACGTCGCGTGCGGCCGCTTCGACGGCTTCTGGGAGCTCTCGCTCGGCCCGTGGGACGTCGCGGCGGGCGGGCTGCTCGTGGAAGAAGCGGGCGGAACCCTCACCGGGATCGACGGCGGCCCGATGGACGTGGACGCGCCGACGCTGGTCGCGAGCAACGGCGCGATCCACCAGGAGATCCTGAGCGTCTTGAAGGAGGTGCGCGGTTCATGAGTGAGGTTAGACGCTCGCGGCGCGCCCGCCCGACCGCTAGAACTCCCAGGGCGGCGGGATCGTCATCCGCAGCTCGAGCAGCGTCGGCCCGTCGGCGGCCAGCGCGCGGCCGACGGCGTCGGGCAGCGCGGCGATCCCGCTGAGCCGCTCGCCCCGCGCGCCGAACGCGCGGGCCAGCGCCGGGAAGTCCGGGTTCGCGAGATCGGCCTCGCCCCACCGCCCGGCGTAGAAGGTCTCCTGGAGCCACTTGATCGCGCCGTAGCGGTCGTCGTTCACCACCAGGAAGACGATCGGCAGCCGGTACTTCACCGCCGTCGCCAGCTCGGCCACCGAGAACATGAATCCGCCGTCGCCGGCGACGGCGATCACCGCGCGGTCGGGCCGCGCGAGCTTGGCGCCGATGGCCGCGGGCACCGCGTAGCCCAGCACCGCCGAGCCCGTGGGATAGAGAAACGTGCGCGGCGCGTAGACGGGGAACTTGTGCTCCATCCAGTAGGTCAGCCCGGTCTGGTCGTTGACGACGATCGCGTCGTCGGGCAGCGCGCGCCGGAGCGTGGTGAGCGCGTCGGCGATCTCGGCGGTGAAGCGCGGACCGGCGTCGGCGCGGAGGCGCGCGAGCCCCTGCCGGTCCCAGCCGGTGGCCGGCGCACCCGGGCCGAGCGCCTCGGCGAGCCGCGCGAGCCCGTCGCGGGCGTCGCCGATCACGGCGACCTCGGTCTTGAACGCGCGGCCGATGACGGCCGGGTCGAGGTCGAGGTGGATCAGCGCCTGGCCCGCGCCGAGGGCGACGCCGAGCTTTTCGAGCGAGCGGTGGCCGAGCTTCGTGCCGACGGCAAGCACGACGTCGGCGGCCCGGAGCGCGTCGCCGGTCCCGCGGCGATCGTCCAGCACGCTGTGCCAGAGCGGGTCGCGCTCGTCGAGCGCTCCGCGGCCGCTCACCGTGCTGACCACGGGCCCGCCGAGCCGCCGCGCCACGGCGGCAAGCTCGCGCTCGGCGCCGGCGGCGACGACCCCGCCGCCCGTGATCACCAGCGGCCGGCGCGCGCCGCGCAGGAGCCGCGCCGCCGCCTCGACGTCGGCCACGTGGCATGGCGGGCGGCGCCCGGACGCCACCGGAGGCGGCGTGGCCTCGGCGCGGGCGACCAGCAGGTCGTTCGGGATCGACAGCGCGACCGGCCCCGGCCGGCCCGTGCGCGTCAGCTCGAAGGCGCCGGCCAGGCTGGTCGGGATCGCCGCCGTCGCCTCCAGCGCCTCGGCGTAGCGCGTGACGGGGCGGAAGCAGTCGATCTGGGTCGGCACCTCGTGGAGCGCGCCGAGATCGCGGCCGACCAGCGCCGAGGCGATGTCGGACATGATCACGAAGACGGGGATGGAGTTCGCGTAGGACTCGGCGAGCGGCGTGAGCGTGTTCGTCGCCGCCGGACCGCTCGTCACGATGGCGATGCCCGGCGTGCCCCCCGCGCGCGCGTAGCCGTCGGCCATGAACGCGGCGCCCTGCTCGTGGCGCGCGAGCACGTGGGTGATCGCCGACTGGCGTAAGAGCGCGTCGTAGATCGCGAGGTTGTGGACGCCCGGGATGCCGAACACGTGGCGCACGCCCTCGCGCGCCAGCGTCTCGACGACCCACTCCCCGCCTGTTCGACTCGTCATCGCGTAGTGGCCCCGAGGCGCGCCACGGCTTCGCCGGGGCGCGTCCGAGCGATGGCCGGGGAGACCGAGGGGGCGTCAGCCCCTTCGCTTAAAGGGCTGGGGGGCCATGTCGGGGCCCCCCACGATAGCAGGCCCGTCATCGCATGGCTTCGAAGCCGCGGTCGATGGCGACGTCCACGAGCGACGGGCCGTCGTGCGCGAGGGCGCGCGCGAGCGCCTCGCGGAGCGCGGCGGGCTTGTCCACGCGCTCGGCGAGCACGCCCATGGAGCGTGCCAGCGCGAGGTAGTCGATCTCCGGCTTCACGAGATCCATGCCCGGGAACACGCCGCGCTTGGCGCCCGGCAGGCCGAGCGTCATCATTCCCGCTTTCAGGATCGCGTACGAGGCGTTGTTGGCGACGACGTAGGTCACGGGCAGGTGCTCGTGCGCCGCCGTCCAGAGCGCCTGGGGCGCGTACATCACCGAGCCGTCGCCGATCGTGGCGACGACCTTGCGCCGGGGATGCGCGAGCTGCACGCCGAGGGCGGCGCCCATCGCCCAGCCGAGCGTGCCCGTCTTGCTGCCGAAGAAGTCGGAGCCCGCGCCGAACGGCAGGTGGCGGAGCACGTGCGCCAGCGACGACGCCGACTCGTCCACGACCAGGGCATCCGGCGGGAGCAGTGTCGCCAGCGTGCGCATCAGGAAGTCTGGCGCGATCGGCACACGGCCGGCGGCGGCGTCGGCGGCCGCGGCCAGGCGCCGCACGTGCTCGTCGCGGCTCCGGCGGAGGCTCGCCGTGCGCTCGCGGGCGCCCGCGCGCCCGGCGTCGTCCTGCCGCTTGGCCACCGCCTCGTGGAGGTCGGCGAGCGCCGAGCGCACGCCGGCGACGATGCCGAGCGTCGGCGCATAGCTGCGGCCGATCTCGCGGGCGTCGTCGTCCACCTGGATCACGAACTGCTCCGGGCGGAACGGCGAGCCGGGCGCGTGGAAGAGCCAGGTGAACACGTTGGCGCCGGCGATCAGCACGGCGTCGAAGCGCTCGAGGGCCTTGGCCACCGCCGTGGCCGTCGGATAGAGGCCGCCGCGCCAGAGCGGATGGTCGCCGGGGAACGACAGCCGCCGGTGGATCGGCTCGCCGTGCACGGCCGCGCCCAGCGTCTCGGCCAGCGCCATCAGCTCCGCGTGCGCGCCGGCGCGGGCGACGCCGTCCCCCGCCACGATGACCGGCGCCTTGGCCGAGGCGAGCAGCGAGGCCGCGCGCGCGATCATCTCGGGCTCGGCCGTCGGACGCATGCTCACCGGCCGCGGGGCCTCGCCCGTGTCGTCGCACGGCTCGCTCATGAGGTCCATGGGCAGCGACAGGAATACCGGGCCCGTCGGCGGCGTCAGCGCCAGGTGGATCGCGCGGCGCAGCGCCTCCGGGGCCTCGGCGGCGTTGCGCAGCTCGTACGACCATTTCGTGAGGCCGTCGGTCATCTTCACCATGTCGCCGGCGAGGATCGGCGCGTGCATCAGGAGGCGGGTGTCCTGCTGGCCGGCCGTGACGAGCAGCGGCGTCTTCGCGCGCGAGGCGTTGTGGACGATGGACAGCGCGTTGGCGAGGCCGGGCGCCACGTGGAGGTTCACCACGCCGAGGCGGCCCGAGGCCTGCGCGTAGCCGTCGGCGGCCGCGGCCGCCGTCGCTTCCTGCAGCGCGACGACGTAGCGGAGCCCGGAGCCCTCGAGCGCGTCGAGGAACGGCAGCTCGGTCGTGCCGGGGTTGCCGAACAGGTAGTCGACGTCAGAGGCGCGGAGGATCTCGAGAAGCCGGGCGGCGACCTGCATCAGCGGGGTGCGCGCACGACACCCGCCTCGGCGAGCGCCAGGAGCTGGAAGGTGGCGGCGCGGGAGAAGCGCGCCTGGAAGGCGCCGCCCTTGACCGCACAGTACGGGACGTCACCCCGCCCCAGCCGGACGCCGGCAGGGTCCACGGTCTCCTCGCTGCCGTCGTTCAGGAGGGCGC
>DASYTM010000056.1:0-4502 GCA_036002345.1 Candidatus Methylomirabilota bacterium
CGCACCGCGCGCGACGCCGCCGCGCGCCAGCGCCTGGCCGCCGAGTACGAGCGCGCGTGGCGCGCCGCCGAGGCCGCGCGGCTGACGCTCGTGATCCAGCGCGAGGCGGTGGGGCTCCGGCATCACCGCGACGTGGACCAGCGGTTCCCGCGGCCGCCGCGGAAGCCGTCATGAGGGGGCACCCGCGGCGGGTTCCCCACACCCCTCCGTGATCTACAACCCCGCGGCGGAGCGGCTGACGCGCGCGGCGCGCGAGGCGCTGCAGTGGGAGCGGCTGCGCGCGACGCTCGGGTGGGCCGCCGAGCGCGTGCCGTTCTACGCCGCGCGCGTGGGCGGCGGGGCCGTGCGCGGGCTCGGCGATCTCTCGCAACTGCCCTTCACGCGCAAGAGCGATCTGCGCGAGCACTATCCGTTCGGCCTCTTCGCCGTGCCGCGCGCAGAGGTCGCGCGCATCCACGCCTCGTCCGGCACCAAGGGCAAGCCGACGGTGGTCGGCTACACGACGGGCGACCTCGACGTCTGGCGCGAGGTGATGGCGCGGCTCTTCGTCGCCGCCGGCGCGCGCGCGGGCGACACCTTCCACAACGCGTACGGTTACGGCCTCTTCACGGGCGGCCTCGGCTTCCACGACGGCGCCGAGCGCCTGGGCATGGCGGTCGTACCCGTCTCCTCCGGCAACACCGCCCGTCACATCCTGTTGCTGCAGGACTTCCGTCCCGCCGGGCTCGGCGCGACGCCATCGTTCGCCCTCCACATCGCCGAGGTGCTCGAGCAGCAGGGGGGCGATCCCCGCGCGCTCGGCCTGCGCTACGGCATGTACGGGGCCGAGCCGTGGACCGAGGGCATGCGCGCGGCGCTCGAGCGCGCGTTCGGCTGCCCCGCCTACGACACCTACGGGCTCTCGGAGATCATCGGGCCCGGCGGGGCCGGCGAGTGCGAGGCGCGCGACGGGCTCCACGTCGCCGACGATCACTTCCTGCCCGAGATCGTCGATCCCGCGAGCGGCGAGCCGCTCGGCCCCGGCCGCGAGGGCGAGCTCGTCCTGACGACGCTCACCAAGCGCGCGACGCCGATGATCCGCTATCGCACCGGCGACATCACGACGCTCACGGACGCGCCGTGCGCGTGCGGGCGCACCACGGCGCGGATCGCGCGCGTGAAGGGCCGCTCGGACGACATGCTCGTGGTCAAGGGCGTCAACCTCTATCCCTCGGAGGTGGAGGGGACGCTCCTCGGCGTGGAGGAGCTCGTCCCCCACTACCAGCTCGTCGTGGACCGGACGACGACGCTGGCGCGGCTGGAGGTGCAGGTGGAGCCCGCGCCGGCGCTGGTGGAGCGGTGCGGCGGCTTCGACGCCGCCCACCCCGCGCTGGTGGACCTGCGCCGCCGCGTCACCGAGCGCCTCGCGCGCGCCATCGGCCTCAGCGTGGAGCTCACGCTGGTGGCGCCGCGCACGCTGCCGCGCTCGGAGGGCAAAGCGGTGCGCGTGATCGAGAAACGGTAGACTGAGGGCAGGAGGCCTGCCATGAGCGACGAGTGCCCGATGCTGGCCCGGATCGAGCGGGGCGAGCGCCTGGAGTCCGCGGAGGAGATGACGCCGGAGTACCGCGATGCCCTCGTGCACCTCATGACCATGCAGGCCGACTCGGAGCTCTCCGGCGGCTACGGCTACGTACCGTGGATCCAGAAGGCGCCCAACGTCGAGGAAAAGCACGTCGTCGCCCAGATCGTGAAGGACGAGCTGCGCCACGCCGCCGTGATGTACGGCCTCCTCGGCGATCTCGGCGTCGACGTCGAGGCCCACGTCCGCCGCCACGACGAGGTGCTCACGATGCGCATCGACGCCGGCGCCGACATCGGCACCCGGCGCATCACCGACGACAAGCGCGTCAACATCTTCTACTACCCGATCGACACGTGGCAGGACTTCGTCTTCTTCAACTTCTGCATGGATCGCGGCGCCGGCCACCAGCTCGAGGACGTGCGCGGCTGCTCCTACGGGCCCTGGGTGCGCGCCATCGAGGGCATCTTCAAAGAGGAGAAGTTCCACATCCGCCACGGCGAGTACTGGGTGAAGAAGCTCGCCGAGGACCCGGCCACCCGCGACGAGGCGCAGGCCACGTTCGCCAAGTGGTACGTGCGCACCATGAACATCTTCGGCCGGCCGGGATCCTCGAAGAACGCCCTCTACCGGCGCTATCGGCTCAAGACCCGCGACAACGACGAGGTCCGCCAGGCCTTCGCGCTCGAGGTCGCCGGGCTCTGCGAAAAGTTCGGCCTCCCGGTGCCCGCCTGGAAGCCGGTCTGGGACAAGCTGCCCGAAGAGGCCCACATCCCGGGCTAGCCGCCGCGCCCCCCGCGTTCCCGGCTATAGTGGGCGCGGGAGGGAGGCCGGCATGGCCCGACCTTTCGCGTGCGCCGCCGCGCTGCTCGCGTGGCTCAGTCTGGGCGCGTTCGCCGGCGCGGACGCGGCGGACTGGCGCGCCTGGGAGCGCTACCTGGACTCCGCCCAGCGCGCCGTGGAGCAGGGGCGGCTCGTGGGCGCCGAGGGCTGGCTGCTGGAGGCCGTGCGCGAGGCCGAGCAGCAGGATCGTCGCGATCCGCGCCTGACCCAGACCCTCACGGCGCTCGCCGAGGTCTATCGCAAGCAGGGCCGCGAGCGCGACGCGCAGGCGATCGAGCGGCGGCTCGGCGCCGCACCCGCCACCCCGGCGACGCCGGCGACGAGCCCCGAGCTCCTCGCCAGTCTCGGCGACTATGCGCGGCTCTTGCGCGAGCTCGGCCGCGACACGGAGGCGTTCAAGGTGCAGGCCAAGGCCCAGCGCTGGCACCAGGTGCAGACGGGGCAGGGCACCGGCGAGCTGCTCTTCTTCAACCCCGTGGCCGAGCTGCGCGACTACGCGCGGCTCCTGCGCCAGCGCCAGCGCGACCGGGAGGCGGTGGCGATGGAGCGGCTGGCCGCCGCCGAGGCGCGCAAGCTGATCGAGCGCTACGACAAGCTCCGCCGCGGGTTCACGAGCGGCCCGCTGCCCTCGATCACGTGGCTGCAGCAGGTGACGGGCGGCGAGGAAGCGCTCGAGGGGCGGCTCTTTCCCGAGGCCGAAGCGCTCTTCGCGGACGCCGTCCGGAGCGCCGAGACGTTTCCGCCGGACGACGTGCGGCGCGCCTACAGTCTGAGTCTGCTCGCGCTGGCCCAGCGCGCCTCCGGCAAGCTGCCGGAGTTCGCGAGCAGCGTGCAGCGCGCGATGCCGATCGTCGAGCGCGCCGCGGGCACGGGACACAGCCTCTTGCCCTCCACGCTCGGCGCCCTCGCCGTCGCGCACCTGCGCTTCGACTGGGACCCGGCGCTTGCCCTGGCGCATCTGCGCCGCGCGCTGCCGGTGCTGGAGAAGGCCGTGCAGCGCGATCATCCGATCCTCGGCCTGCACCGCGCGGGCCTCGGCGCCTGCCAGCTGGCGCTCGGTCAGCCCCAGCTGGCCGCGCCCGAGATCGAGCGCGCCCTCGAGATCGCCGCGCAGCCTGCCCAGCCGGGCCAGGTCTGGCTCGCGTTCGGGCTCATGCGCGTCGTGGACGAATACCTGCGCGTGCAGGACTACGCGCGCGCCGACATCGTCGTCCGCCGCCTCGTCGCGCTCCTCCGCCAGATGCACGATCCCGAGCATCCCGACGTCGCCGACGCCCTCCAGGTGCAGCGCCTCGTCCAGAGCCGTCTGCGCCAGCCCGGCGAGGCCGTCACCCTCGGCGCGGCGACAAGCGTGCCGCTGCAGCTCGCCGGCAACGCGATGCTCGTGCGGGCCCTGGTCAACCAGCACCACCGCGCCCTCATGGTCGTGGACACGGGGGCCAGCGTGACGCTCGTGCGGCCGCTCGTCCTGACGCGGCTCGGCGTGACGCTGCCCGCCGACGCGCCCCGCCGCCGCATGACGGTCGTGAGCGGGGCGACGATGGACGTGCCGTTCCTGGTCCTCTCGGTCCAGGTGGGCGAGGCCCGCATCGACAACCTGCTCGTCGCCGTGGTGGAGGCCTTTCCCGGCGATCCGGATCTCGACGGCCTGCTGGGCTCGGACTTTCTCAATCGGTTCAAGGTCGGCTTCGACCAAGGGGGCCGTCTCATGACCCTGACGCCGCTCGCCCGATGATCCGCCGCGGGCCGCTCCTGCTCGGCCTGGGGCTCGCGCTGGCCGCCGGCGGCCCTGCGGGCGCCCAGAACCCGCCCGGCACGACCGAGGGGCGCGGGGTCTGCTACACGGAGCTCGGCTGGTGTCCGCTGCCGAACCCGGCCCAGACCCCGGTGGAGGCACGCTGCTACTGCATCCTGCCGGACGGCCGCTACGTGTACGGCGTGACGAAGGCCTGGCGCTACAGCGGCTACGTGAATCCGTACTTCAACCCGCATCCGCCGCCGGTGCCGAGCACGATCCGCTGACGGCGGGCCCGGTCGCGGGGGAACTGGCACCAATATACTTGACTCAGCGACCCCAAGGGCTAGAGTGTGAGCACCG
>DASYTM010000057.1:0-3350 GCA_036002345.1 Candidatus Methylomirabilota bacterium
GGTGGTGGCGCGAATGCTCGACTGGACGGCGCCGGGCGGTCGGGTGATCGTCGAGGTGCCGAACGCCGGCGGGATCGGCGCTGCGCTCTTCGGCGGCGCCTGGTCGAGCCTCGAGCTGCCGCGGCACCTCTGGCACTTCACGCCGGCGACGCTCGCGCGGCTGGTGTCCCGCGCGGGGGGAGTCGTCACGACATGGCGCCACGGCGCCAAGCCCCGCCACTATCTGTGGAGCCTGGGCCACTGGCTGGAAGACCGCAATCACCCCGCCGCTGCCCGCCTGGTCGCCGGCCCGTTACGTGGCCCGCTGAAGCTGGCGCTGGAACTGACGGTCCCGCTGGCCTCGAAGATGGGCCGGGGCGAAGTGATGCGCGTGGAGATCGTGAAAGCGGCGTCGCCCTAGTCAACGACGCGTTCGAGCGCCGGCTTTGCCGGCGCAATCCTGTCCTGAGCAAGACCGCCGCGGCGAACCGCTGGGGGGCCGTCGGGGGGAGCGGCGGCGCTCCCCCCGACTTGGATCGATGCGCCCCCTCACAACTCAGTCGCGAATCCACGACTCCGCTAACGGGATGTCGGGCGCGCGGGTGCGCCGTGCGGCGGCGCGAGGCTCCGACACGCTCGGGCCCATCTTCAGAAGCTGGTCGATCTCGACGCAACGGTACAGGCGCTGCCGCTTTATGCCGCGCCGGTAACTTCGCAGCAACCCACGGCTCACGTAGGCGTAGAGGGTGGCGGGCTTCACGCCGAGGCGCTCGCTCGCCTCGCCGACCGTCAGGTAGTCCTCGCCGTCGATGCTGATCATCGCTCCCAGGCTACCAACGGCCTCTCGGCCCTGTCCAGAACGCCGATGGCTGAATCAAGCGTAATCAATTATAATCATGTTTCGTACAATCTGGTCATGCACCGCGAACACCGAGGGGACGGAGGACGACATGGAGACGGCCTGGAAGGCGGGGCTAGAGGACGTGGTGGCGGCACGGTCGGCGATCTGCACGGTCGATGGAGCGGCGGGCCGGCTCTACTACCGGGGCTACGAGATCGGCGACCTCGCCGGGACGGTGCGCTTCGAGGACGTGACGCATCTGCTCTGGTTCGGCGAGCTGCCGGGGAAGCACGACGGGTCCTTCGCGGCGCGGCTCCGCGAGGCGCGCGCGCTCCCCCCGGCCGTGCTGGCGTTGCTGCGGAGTCTGCCGGGAGATACACACCCGCTGGATGCGCTCCGCACCGCCGTGTCGCTGGCCGCCGCTGCGGACCCCGACGTTCGCGCCGGCGACGCGGAGGCGAACGTGCGGAAGGCCCTCCGGCTGTTCACGCTGGTGCCGGCGGTGGTCGCTGCGTGGCAACGGATCCGGACGGGGCGGGCGCCGGTGCCGCCGGACGCCGCCGGCTCCCACGCCGCCCACTTCCTCCGCATGCTCGACGGGCGCGAGGCCCCGGCCGAGGTCGCGCATCTGATGGACGTGGTGCTCACGCTGCACGCCGATCACGAGCTGAACGCCTCCACGTTCGCGGCGCGCGTCGCGGTCGCCACCCTGGCCGACCTTCATGCCGCCGTGGTCGCGGCCATCGCCACGTTGAAGGGGCCGCGACACGGTGGCGCCAACGAGGACGTGCTGGCCATGCTGCGGGAGATCGGCGAGCCCGAGCGCGCCGAGGCCTTCGTCGAGGCGAGGCTCGGAGCCCGGGCCGGGCTCACGAAGGCCGAGCGCGGCGCTCCGACGGCGCGCATGCCGGGATTCGGACACCGCGTGTACCGCGTGGACGATGCGCGAGCCCGTGTCCTGCGCGGCATGGCCAAGTCGATGGCGGAGGCGACGGGGCGCGGCCGGCTGTTCGAGGTCGCCGAGCGCCTGTACGACGCGATGAAGGCGCGCACCACGCTCCCGGTGAACGTGGACTTCTTCTCCGCCGTGATCTACGACGCGCTCGACATCCCGCCGGACTTCTGTACCTCGATCTTCGCCGTCGGCCGGGTCGCCGGCTGGTGCGCCCACGCGCTGGAGCAGTATGCGGACAACCGCCTGATCCGGCCGCGGGCAGAGTACATCGGCCCGGCCCCGCGCCCGCTGCCACCACGACCGGCTTGATTCTGAGTTCCAGAACTCTCCCGGATGATCCGCGGCGGCGCTGACAGCGCAGGTCCGCGCATGGGGGGCATGGGGGGCCCTTTCGAGGCCCCCCATCTCAATCATCTGACCTGGGGGATTGCCCTATCTCCCAACGCCCGTTCCGGCTCAGTACCCCCGCTTCTTGTCGACCACGTGCTTCAACCGCTCTCCCCGCCTGTACCGCCTCAGGTTTTCATTGAACACCTGCGTGATCTCCTCCGCCTTGCTGGGGCCGGAGATATGCGGGGTGACGACGACGTCGGGGAGCGTCCACAGCGGATGGTCCGGCGGCAGCGGCTCCTCGTCGAAGACGTCGAGGAGGGCCGCGGCGATCCGGCGCTCCGAGAGCGCGGCGACGAGCGCCGTCTCGTCGATGACGGGCCCTCGGGCCACGTTCACGAGCCAGGCGCTCGGCTTCAGCGCCGCGAGCTCGTCCGGGCCGATCATGCCTCGCGTCCGGGACGTGAGCGGAACCGCGAGCACGACGATGTCCGCCGCCCCGAGCGCGCGCGCCAGCGCGGCGCGCGCGTACACGCGATCGACGTGGGGTACTCGTCGTGCCCGCCGGCTCACGCCGAGCACGCGCAGCCCCAGGGCCGCGGCGGGGCGCGCGAGCGCCCGACCGATGTCCCCGAGGCCCACGATCGTCATCGTGCGGCCTCCCAGGGGCTCGGGTTCGATCTCCTGGATCCACCGGCGCTCGCGCTGCGCCGCGCGGTAGGTCTCCATCTTCTGACTGAGCCACAGGCACCAGCCGAGCACGTACTCGGCCATCCAGTGACCGAACACCGGCGCGCGGGTCACCACGACATGAGCCGGAAGCTCGGGGACGAGGAAGCGCTCGACGCCGGCGCCCATCACCTGGACCCACCGCAGCTGCCGCGCGCGCGCCAGGATCTCCGGCGGGACCTTCCAGCCGTAGATGACCTCGACGTCGGGCGCGAGACGCACGGCGTCTTCGGGGCTGCCGGCCGCGACCACCGTCACGCCGCGCGGCGCGCGCACGGCGCGCGCCCATTCGTCGACCCCGGAGGGAGCGTAGACGAGGACGCGCACCGGCCGGGGACGCGTCAGCCGAGCGAGACCGCGACGCAGGTCGTGGTTCGCGTGACGCCGTCGATCGAGCCGAGCGAGTCGGTCACGAGCTGACCGATGGCGTCGAGGCTCGGTCCCTCGACGACCGCGATGAAGTCATAGGGGCCGGTCACGGCGTCGAGGGCGGAGACGGTGGAGGCGCCACCCTTC
>DASYTM010000058.1:0-15067 GCA_036002345.1 Candidatus Methylomirabilota bacterium
GGAGGCCGCCGCCGTGGACGGCGCCGAGTCGGTCGTGGTCGATTGGGATCCGCTGCCCGCGGCCGGCGACCTCGCCTCCGCGATGGCGAAGAACGCGCCCAAGCTCCACGACGACGCCCCGGGCAACGTCGAGCACACCACCGAGATCAAGCAGGGCGATCCGGACGCGGCGTTCAAGAAAGCCCACAAGGTCGTCAAGCAGCGAATGAACAGCCAGCGCCTGTCGGGCATCCCCATGGAGCCGCGCGCGACGCTGGCCGCGCCCGACCCCGCCACGGGCGGCGTGACGGTGTGGGCCAGCCATCAGGCGCCGCACGTGCTCCGCAACGACCTCGCCACCGTGCTCGGCGTCCCGCAAAACCTCGTGCGCGTGATCGCGCCCGAGGTCGGCGGCGGCTTCGGCGTGAAGTTCGGCATGTACGCGGAGGACGCGACGCTGGCGGCGTGCGCGCGGCTGTACAAGCTGCCGCTCCGCTGGACGGAGACGCGCATCGAGCACATGGTGGCCACCACGCACGGCCGCGCCCAGGTGGCGGACCTCGAAGCGGCCGTGGAGGCGGACGGCACGATCTCGGCCGTGCGCATGCGCGTGACCGCCGACATCGGCGCCTACCCGATCTTCACGTTCATCCCCGACCTCACGCTCATGATGGGCGTGGGCGTCTACAAGTTCACCAACGTCGATCTCAAGTCCACGTGCGTATTCACCAACTCCACGCCGGTGGCGGCGTACCGCGGCGCGGGGCGGCCCGAGGCCGCGTATTACCTGGAGCGGCTGATCGACGTGGTCGCGCACGAGCTCGGCAAGAAGCCCGAAGAGATTCGCCGCAAGAACTTCATCCCGCCCTCGGCGTTTCCGTACGCGACGCCGACGGGCCAGCGCTATGACTCGGGCGAATACGACCGCGCCCTCACCAAGGCCCTCGAGATCGCCGGGGTCGAGAAGCTCCGCGGCGAGCAGCAGGCGCGCGCGAGCCGGCGCGATCGCGCGCTGCTCGGCGTCGGCATGGCGTGCTACGTCGAGATGTGCGGCTTCGGGCCGTTCGAGAGCGCGGTGGTCCGCGTGGAGCCGGGCGGCGACGTCACCGCCTTCACGGGGACGTCGGCGCACGGCCAGGGCCACGAGACGACGTTCGCGCAGATCATCGCGGACCACCTCGGCGTGCCGTTCGAGAAGATCGTCGTCCGTCACGGCGACACGCTGAACACGCCGATGGGCAACGGCACGGGCGGCTCGCGCAGCCTCGTCGTCGGCGGCTCGGCCATCCTCGGCGCCACGCTGAAGGTGCAGGACAAGGCGCGGAAGCTCGCCGCCACCATGCTGGAAGCCGCGGCCGACGACGTCGTGTATGCCGACGGCAAGTACCAGGTGAAGGGGGTGCCCGCGAAAGCGCTGGCGCTCGGCGACATCGCGGCCAAGGCCTACGCCGAGGGTCTGCCGGAGGGCATGGAGCACGGGCTCGAGGCGACGGAGTTCTTCCGGCCGCCGCAGCTCGTCTACCCGTTCGGCGCGCACGTGGCCGTGGTGGAGATCGACCGCGACACCGGCCGGGTGACCGTGCGCGACTTCGTCTCCGTGGACGACTGCGGCACGCGCATCAGCCCCACGCTCGTGACGGGCCAGGTCCACGGCGGCATCGCCCAGGGCGTCGCGCAGGCGCTGCTCGAAGAAGTCGTCTACAGCGCCGACGGCCAGCTCGTGACCGGCTCGCTGATGGATTACGCGGTGCCGCACCCCGAGGACCTGCCGATGTTCCGCACCGACCAGACGGTGACCCCGTCGCCGTTCAATCCGCTGGGCGCCAAGGGCATCGGCGAGGCGGCGACGATCGGCAGCACGCCCGCCGTCGTCAACGCGGTGGTGGACGCGCTCAAGTCGCTCGGCGTGAAGCATCTGGACATGCCGCTCCGACCCGAGCGCGTGTGGGCGGCCCTCGCGGCGAAGAAGTGATGGCGTTCGACGGCGCGCGCGCGCTGGCCTTCTCGCAGAAGACCTGGGACGGCGACATCCTGCCCACGCTCACCGAGTACGTGAAGATCCCGGCGAAGTCGCCGGCCTTCGATCCCGAGTGGCAGACCCACGGCCATCTCGATCGCGCGGTGGCGATGATCGAGGCGTGGTGCCGCGCGCGGCCGATCAAGGGGCTCACCGTCGACGTGGTGCGGCTGCCCGGCCGCACGCCGCTGATCTTCATGGAGGTGCCCGGGCGCGGTGACACCGCGCTCCTCTACGGCCACTGCGACAAGCAGCCCGAGATGGTGGGCTGGGCCGAGGGCCTCGGCCCGTGGACACCCGTGCGCCGCGGCCACAAGCTCTACGGGCGCGGTGCCGCCGACGACGGCTACGCGGCGTTCGCCGCCCTCACGGCGATCCAGATCCTTCAAGATTCGGGCGTCGAGCACGCGCGCTGCGTGGTGCTGATCGAGGCGTGCGAGGAGTCGGGCTCGTTCGACCTGCCCGCGTACATGGACGCGCTCGCCGGCCGCATCGGCACCCCGAGCTTCGTCGTGTGCCTGGATTCCGGCTGTGCCGACTACGAGCGCCTCTGGTGCACGACCTCGCTGCGCGGCATCGTCAACGGCGTCCTCACCGTGGAGGTGCTGAGCGAGGGCGTGCACTCCGGCGCCGCGAGCGGCATCGTGCCCTCGTCGTTCCGCATCCTGCGCTCGCTGCTCTCGCGGATCGAGGACGAGCGCACCGGCGAGGTCCGGCTGCGTGAGCTGCACGCCGACGTTCCGGGCGAGCGGCTGGAGCAGGCGCGCGACGTGGCCGCCGTCGGCCAGCGGCTGCAGGGCTTCCCGCTCGTGCCCGGCATGCGCTTCACGCAGGAGGAGCCGCTGGAGGCGATCCTGGCCGGCACGTGGCGGCCGGCGCTGTCGATCATCGGCGCGGGCGGGCTGCCGTCACCGACCGACGGCGGCAACGTGCTGCGGCCGAAGACGGTCGCCAAGCTCTCGATGCGCCTGCCGCCGACGATCAGCGCGAAGACCGCCGCGCAGAAGTTGCAAGAGACGCTGGAGGCCGATCCGCCGTACGGCGCGCGCGTGACCTTCCACGCGGAGTCGCCGGGCGACGGCTGGGACGCGCCCGCCACCGCGCCGTGGCTGGCGCAGGCGATGCGCCGCGCCTCGGAGTCGTTCTTCGGCAAGCCCGCGCTGTTCCAGGGCCAGGGCGGGTCGATCCCGTTCATGGCCATGCTCGGCGCGCGCTATCCGCAGGCGCAGTTCATGATCACGGGCGTGCTCGGCCCCGACAGCAACGCGCACGGGCCGAACGAGTACCTGCACGTGCCGATGGGCGTGAAGGTGACGGCGTGCGTCGCCTCCGTTCTGGCCGACCACGCCGCGCGCTGAGCGTCACGCCGCGCGGCGCGGCCCCGTCCTCAAGCGGTTCACGACGCTGCGCACGCCGGGCACGGCGGCGGCGATGTCCCCCGCGAGCCGCTTCGCGCCACGGCGTGAGACGAGCCCCTCGAGCGTGACCTCGCCGTTCTGCACATGGACGTCGACCGCACGCGTGTCGAGCCGGCCGTCCTCCGCCATCCAGCGGCGGACGTCGTCGGCGATGCCCTCGTCCGTCGGCGGCTCGTCGAGCGGCGCCGCGCCCGGCGGGCCGGGCACGAGCGTGGTGTCGCCCGGGCCCTCGACGCCGGGACCGATTTGCCAGCCCACCCGCGGCTCGGCGCGTTTCCGGCGCCGCCGCCCGTTCGGGCGGTCGTCGCCGAAGTAGCGCCGCTCCAGCGGTTCCATCGCTTACACCGACCGCGGTCCCTGCGCTGGCGCCTCCTGCGCCGCGCGCCGGCCGCGATTGAACAGGCCCTGCGCCTCGGCGACGTAGCCGCGCGCGATGTTCGACCAGTGCCGCGACTTGCTCTCGAGCGTGTCGTTCATCCAGTTCGTCGCCGCGACCGCCTTGTCGCGCGCCAGCGCGCGCCGCGTGCGGCCGCGCTCGGGATCGAGCATGTACGCGAGGCCGGCGCCGACACCGAGCGTCGCGATGAGACCCAAGAGCTTCCTCATGAAC
Organism: Candidatus Methylomirabilota bacterium; assembly: GCA_036002345.1. Classification (GTDB taxonomy): domain Bacteria; phylum Methylomirabilota; class Methylomirabilia; order Rokubacteriales; family CSP1-6; genus AR12. The sequence continues at coordinate 4,025 of DASYTM010000058.1, forward strand.
GCACCTCCACGAGGGCGGGAAGCGGTGCAGCCGGGGTGCCAGCGACCCCACTGGCGTTTGCCTTGCACTCCTTTACACTGAATGGCTGTGACGACCGACGCCCGCATCCTTGCCCTGGAAGACATCGCGACCCAGCTCCGCGTGGACAGCGTCCGCGCGACCACCGCGGCCGGCAGCGGTCACCCGACCTCCTCCGCCTCCGCGGCGGACCTCGTGGCGGCGATCTTCTTCGACGTCATGCGGTTCGACCCGGCCGCGCCGCGCGATCCCGCCTGCGACCGGTTCGTGCTCAGCAAGGGCCACGCCGCGCCCGTGCTCTACGCGGCGTGGGCGGCCGTGGGCGCGCTCGACCGCAAGGACCTCGTGCAGCTGCGGCAGATCGACAGCGACCTCGAGGGCCATCCCGCGCCGCGGCTGCCGTTCGTGGACGTCGCCACGGGCTCGCTCGGCCAGGGCCTCGGCGTCGGCGTGGGCCTGGCGCTCGGCGCGCGGATGCTCGGCACCGAGGCGCGCGTGTTCGTGCTGCTCGGCGACGGTGAGATGGCCGAGGGCTCGGTGTGGGAAGCGGCGCAGATGGCCAGCCACGAGAAGGTCGAGAACCTCGTGGCCATCGTGGACGTGAACGGCCTCGGCCAGTCGGGGCCCACGATGCTCGATCACGACCTCAAGACGTTCCAGCGCCGCCTCGCCGCGTTCGGCTGGCGCGTGAACGTGATCGACGGCCACGACATGCTGCAGGTGACCACCGCGCTCCGCCGCGCCACGCGCGGCCGCGGCGCACCCACCGCCATCGTCGCCAAGACGGTCAAGGGCAAGGGGCTCGGCGCCGACATCGAGGGCAAAGAGGGCTGGCACGGCAAGCCGCTGCCGCCCGAGATGGCCGAGCGGGTGATCGCGGACCTCGAGAGCCGGCTGCACCACCTGCCCCCGCCTCCCATCAAGCGCCCGCGCCGCCGCAAAGTGGCGCTGCCCGCGCCGCAGCCGCTCGCCGGCAAGCCGCCGACGGGCGAGATCGCGACCCGCGAGGCGTACGGGACGGCGCTCGTGCGGCTCGGCGAGAGCGATCCGCGCGTGCGCGTGCTGGACGGCGACGTCAAGAACTCCACCTTCGCCGAGAAGTTCAAGGAGCGCTTCCCGGACCGCTTCGTGGAGGGCTGGATCGCCGAGCAGAACATGGTGAGCACGGGCGCGGGACTCGCCGCGCAGGGCCTGATCCCGTTCATCTCGTCCTTCGCGTGCTTCCTCGAGCGCGCCGCGGACCAGGTGCGCATGGCCGGCATCTCGCGCTCCAACGTCAAGCTCTGCGGCTCGCACGCGGGCGTGTCGATCGGCGAGGACGGGCCGTCCCAGATGGCGCTCGAGGATCTCGCGTTCTTCCGCGCCATCCCCGAGGCCGTCGTCTTCTATCCGTCCGACGGCGTCGCCGCCGACGCCGCCGTGCAGCTCGCGGCGCAGCGCAAGGGCGTCGTGTACATCCGCACCACCCGCGCCAAGACCCCCGGCCTCTACGGGGCCGACGAGACCTTCGCGGTCGGCGCGCTCAAGACCGTGCGGCGCAGCGACGGCGACCGGCTCGTGATCGTGTCCGCCGGCATCACGCTGCACGAGGCGCTGGCCGCCGCCGACGAGCTGGGCAAATCCGGCGTGGCCGTGCGCGTGATCGACCTGTTCTGCGTGAAGCCGCTCGACGCGGCCGGACTCCTCGAGGCCGCGCGCGCGTGCGACAACCGTGTGCTCACCGTCGAGGACCACTACGCCGAAGGCGGCCTGGGCGACGCCGTGATGGAAGCCGTGAGCACGCACAACGTCGCCGTGCACCGGCTCGCCGTGCGCGAGATCCCGCGCAGCGGCCCGCCCCGGCAGCTGCTCGAGCGCTACGGCATCGGCCGCGGCGCGATCGCCACCAAGGTCCGCGAAATCCTGGGCTAGACTCTCGGGAGGATGCCACCCTCCCGTCCCGCCACCACGCTCGTGCTGCTCGTGCGCCACGGCGTGACGCCGACCACCGGGCGCCTTCTGCCCGGCCGCCGCCGCGGCCTGCATCTCTCCGACGAGGGCCGGCGCCAGGCCGAGGCCCTCGCCGTCCGGCTCGCCGCGCTGCCCAAGATCGCGGCAATCTACGCCTCGCCGCTCGAGCGCGCGCGGGAGACGGTGGCGCCACTCGCGAAAGCGCGCGGGATGGCCGTGCGCGTCGAGCCCGGGCTGCTCGAGAGCGACCTGGGGACGTGGACGGGGCTGTCGCTCAAGCAGGCCGCCAAGCGTCCGGAGTGGGCGGTGGTCCAACGCCACGCGAGCGCGTTCCGGTTCCCCGGCGGCGAGTCCTTCGTGGAGATGCAGGCGCGGATGGCCTCCACCGTCGCGCGGCTCGTCGAGCGCCATCGCGGCGCCACGATCGTCGTCGCCTCGCACGCAGACCCGATCAAGACGCTGGTGGCCCACGCGCTCGGCACGCCCCTCGACCTGTTCCAGCGCATCATGATCGCCCCCGCGTCGATCTCGGCGATCGCCTATCGCCCCGAGGGGCTGAGCATCCTGACCGTCAACGCCATGGACGGCGATCTGAAGTCGCTGGCGCCGCGATGAGGATCACGCTCGCCGCGCTCGTCGTCATCGTGCTCGTGGGCGCCGCGGCCGCGTCCGCCCAGCCGCCCGCGGGCAAGGTGTACCGCCTGGGATTACTGGAGAGGTCGCTCGCCCAGAACGCGCCGCACATCGAGGCCTTTCGGCAGGGGCTGCGCGACCTCGGATACGCGGAGGGCCGGAACTTCGTGATGGAGACGCGCTCCGCCGACGGCCGGCCTGAGCGCTTCCCTCTGCTCGCAGCGGAGCTCGTCCGGCTGAACGTGGACGTGATCCTCACCCGCGGCACCCCCGCGGCGGTGGCGGCGAGGAACGCGACCGCGACGATTCCCGTCGTGATGCTGGGCAGCGGCGATCCGGTGGGCGCGGGGCTCGTCTCCGGGCTGGCGCGCCCGGGCGGCAACATCACCGGCCTCAGCGCCATGGTGAGCGAGCTGGGCGGCAAGCGCGTGGAGCTCATCAAGCAGGCAGTGCCGCGCATCGCGCGAATCGGGTTCCTCACCAACGGCGGCAATCCCACGATCGTGACCGCGTGGCCGGCCACCGAGGGCGCGGCCCGAGCCCTGCGGCTCGACGCGCGGCTGCTGGACGTGCGGAAGACCGAGGACCTGGAGCCCGCGTTCGAAGCAGCGACGCGACAACGCGTGGAGGCCCTCGTCGTCGGGCTCGACTCCGTCACGCTGACGAACTTCAAACGGATCGCCGAGCTCGCAGCCAGACATCGCCTGCCGTCGATCTATCCGGCGCGCGATTTCGTCGACGCCGGCGGCATGATGGCCTACGGCACACATTACGCAGATCTGTATCGTCGCGCCGCCACCTATGTGGACCGGATCTTCAGGGGCGCGAAGCCCGCCGACCTCCCCATCGAGCAGGCAGACCGGTTCGAACTCGTCATCAACCTCAAGGCCGCGCGCGCGCTGGGCGTCACACTGCCCGCGTCACTCACCGTGCGCGCCGACCATCTCATCCGATGAGCCCACCGCCCTCCTTCGACCTCGACGCGCCCGATCTCTTCACGGCCGGCGCCGTCGGCGCGCCCGGCGAGCGCGTCTTCTACATCCAGGGACGCCAGGGGCGGCGGCTCGTCACGCTGAAGAGCGAGAAAGAGCAGGTGCGCGCGCTGGGGACGTACCTCGCCCAGATGCTCGACAAGCTGCCCACGGCGTCGGAGGCGGCCCCGGCCAGCGTGGAGCTGGTGGAGCCGCTGGAGGCCGCGTGGCCCGTCGGCTCGCTCGGGCTCGGCTGGGACGAGGAGCGCCAGCGCATCATCGTCGTCGCCGAATCGGTCGTGGAGGAGGAAGGCGAGGAGTCGGCCAGCGCGCGCTTCGCGATCACCCGCGCGCAGGCCACGGCCTTCGTCGAGCGCGCGGAGTCGCTCGTGAAGGCCGGCCGTGCGATCTGTCCGATGTGCCGGCAGCCCAAGGATCCGGCCGGCCACGTCTGTCCCCGGAGCAACGGCCACGCCGTCCAGTCCTGACGTCGCGGCGCTCCTCGCGCGCGGCGAGGTGACGCTCAAGGGCCGGCTGCCGCGCAGCAGCAACGCGACGTTCCTGGTGGAGGTCGCGCTGGACGGCAGCCGCGCGCTGGCCGTGTACAAGCCCGAGCGCGGCGAGCGCCCGCTCTGGGATTTCCCGTCCGGCCTCTTCAAGCGCGAGCTGGCCGCCTATCTCCTGTCCGAAGCGCTCGGCTGGGGCCTCGTGCCGCTCACCATCCGCCGCGAGGGGCCGTACGGCGAGGGCTCGCTCCAGGAGTTCGTGCACGCGGACTTCGAGCAGCACTACTTCACGCTCTGCGAAGATCCCGCGCACCACGATCGGCTCGCGCGCATCTGCGCCTTCGATCTCGTCGCCAACAACGCCGACCGCAAGAGCGGTCACTGTCTGCTCGGCCCCGACGGCCGCGTGTGGGCCATCGACAACGGCCTCTGCTTCAACGTCGATCCGAAGCTGCGCACGGTGATCTGGGACTTCGCGGAGCAGCCGCTGCCCGACGCGGTGCGCGACGATCTGCGGACGCTCGTGAAGCGCGGGCTGCCCGCGGGGCTCGACGACCTCCTCGCCGAGGAGGAGCGGGACATCCTCCTCGCGCGCGCCAAGCGGCTGGCGCAGATGAACCGCTTCCCGTCAGAAGGCGGGGGCGATCGTTATCCCTGGCCGCCGGTCTAGTCGAGCTCGAAGAACTCGTTGTGCCAGTTGAAGGCGACGCACTGGGTGATGCGCCAGACCAGCTCCTCGATCTGCTGGGGCGAGCACCGCTCGGCGAGCCGCGCCCAGAGCCGGCGGCGTAGCGTCTGCACTACGCGCGGGTGGACGTCGTTCAGGTTCGCCCACGTGCCGGCCCACACCAGGAAGTACGCGAGGTCGATCACGAGGCTGTCGCCGGCGTCGAAGCCGGCCCGTTGCGGGAACGCGTAGTCCTCGGGGAGCGGCCCCAGCGAGAGTCCGCGGAGGGTGGCGAGCTGCGCCGCGCTCGTGCCCGCGGCTTCGGCCAGCGGCACGTGATGGGCGACGCAGAAGCGGCAGCGATTCAGGCTCGACACCACCACGATGGCCAGCTCGAACTGTCGCGCCGCCACCGGACTCGCCTTCTTCATCTCGAGCAGCCCGCCCCAGATGTGGCGGAAGACGATCGGCGAGTTGGCCTGCGTCGCCCAGAGCTCGCGGAAGGTCGGCGCGAGGCGCTCGCAGTCGTCCCAGAGGGGCCGGAGCTCGGAGTCGATCTGCGCTCGGGTGAGCGCGGGCAGCAGTCCCATGGCGGTTTTTACCTCCCGGCCGGGATGGTATACCCTGTCTCCCACTGGAGGACCGACCATGGCCGCAGCCGAGACGTTCGATCGCCGGGCAGAGGACGTCGGCAACATCGTGCTCCTCGAACACGTCAACTTCCGGGTGCCGGATCAGCAGCTCGCGACGGCCTTCTACATCGTCGCGTGCGGGTTCACGCGCGATCCGTACCTCATGGTCGGCCTCGACAACATGTGGATCAACCTCGGCCGCTCGCAGTTCCACCTGCCCACGGGCGTGCCGAACCAGTCGCGCGGCCGGGTCGGCTGCGTGGTCTCCGACTTCGACGCGCTCCCCGAGCGCCTCGCCATGGCCGACAAGTGGCTCGGCGGCACCAAGTACTCCTACAAGGTCGAGAAGAACCACGCCGACCTCACGTGCCCGTGGGGCAACCGGATCCGGCTGCATCGCGCCGGCGCCGCGGAGTTCGGCTTCATGACCCTCGGCATGCCGTACGTGGAATTCCCGGTGCCCAAGGGCCACGCCGACGGCATCGCGCGCTTCTACGTGGAGATCATGGGCGCCCCGGCGCGGCTGGAGAAGAAGAAGGACGGCGTCTGCGCGCGCGTGCAGGTGGGCCACGGCCAGTCGCTGATCTTCCGCGAGACCACCGACGACATCCGGCCCTACGACGGCTATCACATCGCGGTCTACGTCACCGACTTCGGCGGCTCGCACGCGATGCTGAACGAGCGCGGCATCGTCAGCCAGGAGTCGAACCCGTACCAGTACCGCTTCCAGGAGATCGTGGATCCGGACTCCGGCAAGCTCCTCTACGAGATCGAGCACGAGGTGCGCTCCTTCACGCACCCCATGTACGCGCGGCCGCTCGTGAGCCGGAATCCCGCGCAGCGGCAGCCGACATACCAGCCCGGCCAGGACGCGTTCTACCCGAGATACTGATACAGAGGAGGGGGGCCATATCGGGGCCCCCCACGTCATCAGGCCTTAAGCTCGATCTCCACGAAGACGAACTCGCCGGCGTTGGGGTTGATCACGTCGTGCTCGACGCCGGCGTTGCGGTAATACGGCGCGCCTGCGGTGAGCTGGGCCATCGCGTCGCCGGCGGCGCTCTTGATGGCGAGGGCGCCGGTGGTCATCGGGACCACCACGTAGGGATAGTCGTGACGGTGATGGCCCGTGTGGGCGCCCGGGGCGAACCGCCACTCGGTCACGCGCACGCGCTCGTTGTCGATCAAGACAGTGGCGACGGCGTCGAGCATGCGGCATGATATCGCGCTACGGAGGCCAACCATGGGTGAGATGATCAACCTGACTGCCGAGGACGGACACAAGCTCGCCGCCTACAAAGCCACGCCGGCCGGGAAGCCGCGCGGCGCGCTGGTCGTGATCCAGGAGATCTTCGGCGTCAACCACCACATCAAGAGCGTCACCGACCGCTTCGCCAAGGAAGGCTACCTTTCGATCGCGCCCGCGCTGTTCGATCGCGTCGAGCGCGGCTTCGAGACCGGCTACCAGCAGGCGGACATCGAGAAGGGCCGCGCCGTGCGCGGCAAGCTCGGGATCGAGGACGCGGTGAAGGACGTTCGCGTCGCCGTCAAGGAGGCGCAGAACTCGGGGCTGAAGGTGGGCGTGGTCGGCTACTGCTTCGGCGGCACCATGGCGTGGCTGGCCGCGACGCGCATCGACGGCGTGGCGGCGGCCATCGCGTACTACGGCGGCGGCGTGGCCGACGCCGCGGCCGAGAAGCCGAAGGCGCCGGTGATCTTCCACTGGGGCGAGACGGACGCGTCGATCCCCAAGGAGCACTGGGAGAAGGTCAAGCAGCAGCATCCCAACCTCCAGCAGTACGTCTATCCCGCGGGCCACGGCTTCCACTGCGACGAGCGCGCGTCCTATCACAAGCCCAGCGCCGACCAGGCGATGGAGCGCACGCTCCAGTTCCTGAAGCAGCACGTCGGGTAGCGCCGAGGTGCGCGGCCTCCTCGCCTGGGGCGCGTACGTCCCGTACTCGCGGCTCGACCGCAAGGCCATCGCCGGAGCGCTCGGCGCCGGCGCCGGGAGCGGCGCGCGCGCGGTCGCGTCGTACGACGAGGACACGACGTCCATGGGCGTGGAGGCCGCGCGAGCGGCGCTCCGCGGCGTGCCGGTGACACCCGACGCCGTCTACTTCGCGACGGCCGATCCCGCCTATCTCGACAAGACCAACGCCACGGCGATCCATGCCGCGCTCGCCCTGCCGGCGTCCGCGGCCGCCTTCGACATGCTCGGCTCCGTGCGCTCGGGAGCGGGGGCGGTGCGCGCGGCGCTCGATGCGCGCGGCCCGGCGCTGGCCGTGATGGCCGACGTCCGCACCGGGCTCGCGGGAGGCGGCGACGAGCGCGAGGGCGGCGACGCGGCCGCCGCGTTCCTGTTCGGCGAGGGCCCGATCGTCGCCGAGCCGCTCGGCCAGGCCTCGCAGACCGCCGAGTTCCTCGATCGCTGGCGCGTGCCGGGGGAATCGGCTTCGCGCCAGTGGGAGGAGCGCTTCGGCGAGTACGCGTACGTGCCGCTCGGCGAGGCGGCGCTGGCCGAGGCGCTCAAGCAGGCGGGCGTGACCGCGCCGGCCGTGGACGTGCTGATCGTCGCGGGCCCGCACGGCCGTGCCAACAAGCGCGTGGCGGCGTCCGCCGGAGTGAAGAAGGAAGCGATCGCCGACGATCTCGCGGCGAGCGTCGGCAACGCGGGCGCCGCCCACGCCGGCCTCATGCTCGCCGCCGCGCTCGACGCCGCGCGGCCCGAGCAGGTGATCGCGGTCGTCTCGCTCGCCGACGGCGCCGACGCCACGATCTGGCGCACGACGGCGGCCATCGCCGCGCGGCGGCCGGCCGCGACGGTGGCCGCCCAGATCGCCAGCGCGGGGCCGGTGGCGTACGCGACGTTCCTCACGTGGCGCGGCTTCCTGCGCCGCGAGCCGCCCCGGCGGCCGGATCCCCAGCCGCCGGAGGCGCCCGCAGCGGCGCGCGCCGAGAGCTGGAAGTACGCGTTCACGGGCAGCCGCTGCCAGGCGTGCGGCGCGCGCCACGTGCCGCCGCAGCGCGTGTGCGTGAAGTGCCACGCGGTGGACCGCATGACGCCCGAGCGGCTGAGCGACGTGCCGGCCACGATCGCGACGTTCACGGTGGACCGGCTCGCGTACTCGATGTCGCCGCCGGTCGTGGTGGCGGTGGTGGACTTCGAGGGCGGCGGGCGGTTCCAGTGCGAGATGACGGACGTCGATCCCAAGGCCGTGAAGATCGGCGATCGCGTGGAGCTGACGTTCCGGCGGCTCTACACCGCCAACGGCATCCACAACTACTTCTGGAAGGCGCGGCCTGTTCGTCGTTAGGACCGCGCTCGTCGTCGCGCTCGTGTTCGCCGGCGCGCCGGGGGCGCTGGCCGCCGATCCATTCGCCGTGCGCGTGCAGCGCGAGATCTACGCGGTGCTGCCCTTCCAGCGCGGCGTCTTCTTCCTCAGCGACGAGCAGCGGACCCCGCTCCTCCTCTACGGGGAGACCAGCTCGCCGACCGAGTGCCGGCAGAACGCCGCATTCAAGATGAACGGTGACGTCGGGACGATCGCCGTGAGCGCGTGCCCCGAGCACGTCGCGCGATTGCGCTCGGCGACGGCGGCCAACCAGCGCGGATTCGAAGCGACGCTGGACAGCCTCCAGAAGGGTATTCCCGCGCCGATTCCGGACGACAAGCTCCGGGCCATCGGCTGGTACTACGACCGCTCGACGGTGGCCGGTGGCGAGTTGCACTATTTCCCGATCCTCTTGATCGGGCACGGTGTGCTCGCGGTGCCCACGGTGATCCTGCTCACGGATCGCCAGGCCGTCGTGGCCCAGGCCTCGACGACCCACCTGTGCGGCGACCGGATCGACGCGCATCCCCTCTGCGCCGATCCCCGCGGTACGCTCGGGGCGATCGCGCGGCGCGTGCTGGCCGCGTTTCCGTGAGGTGCGGCGGGGTCGCGATCGCGCTGACGCTCGCGGCCCCGCTGCTCGCGGCTTGCGGGTGGGTCGGCGTCGACGCACAGGACGAGCACGGCATGACCGCGCTCATGCGCACGGCCCGCGCCGGAAACCTCGCCGAGACCGAGCGCTTGATCGCGCGCGGCGCGGACGTCAACGCCAAGGTCCCGACACGCGACCTGCGCGAGCTCATCGCCTTCATCAGCTGGATGCAGTCGCTGCCGGCCTCCGACATCGGCTACACGCCGCTCATGTACGCCGCACAGGGTGGCCACGTCGAGGTCGCCCGGCTGCTTCTCCGCAAGGGCGCCCGCGTGAACGAGACCGACCGCAGCGATCAGACGGCGCTCCGACTGGCGGTCTTCCGCTCGAACGTTCCCATGATGGCGCTGCTGGTGAGCGCGGGCGCCACGGTCGAGTCCCGGTATCTCGCCATTGCCGTCCCGGGCGGTACGGAGGAGGCGGTGAAGTTCCTCCTCGACCACGGCGCGAACTCGAATGCGGCCTACCCACCATCGGCCTCCCCCAGGGGACCGACGCCGGCGCTGCTCATCGTCGCCGTGCGGCGCGGCGATCCCGCCATCGTCCGCCTGATGCTGGCGGCCGGCGCCGACCGGGACGCGCGCGACGCGAATGGCTGGAACGCGCTGCGCTGGGCCAAGAACGGCAAGAGCCAGGAGGTCGTGGCCTTGCTGGAGCAGGCGGGGATGCGTGAGGGCGGCGACGCCGATGATGCGCTGCTCGCCGCGGTGGGGAAGAAGGACGCCGCCGCCGTGGGCGCGGTGCTGGAGGCGCGCGCCGATCCGAACACGCGGGACGCGCGCGGCGCGACGCCGCTCGTCATCGCCGCCCGCAACGGCGACGTGGACGCCGTGGAGCGGCTGCTCCGCGCGGGGGCGGACGCCAACGCCACGACGCCGGCGGAGGGGACGGCGCTCATCGTCGCCGCGCGCCTCGGCCACGCGGCGGTCATCGAGCGGCTGGCGGCGGGGGGCGCGGACGTGCGTTACCGGGATCGCTATTCGCAGACGGCGCTCTTCGCGGCGGCCGGCAACGGCCGCCAGGCGGCCGTGCGCGCGCTCCTCTCGGCCAACGCCGACCCCAACGACGGCTCGCTGGCGGCCGCCGCGCTCCGCGGCGACATGGCCATCCTCCACGTGCTGCTCGACGCGGGCGCCGACCCCGCGCGCGATCCGAGCGCGCTGTCGGAGGCGACCCGGCGCGGCAACGACGCGGTCGTCCTGCTCCTGCTCGAGCGCGGGGCTCGCGCGGCCGGGACGCCGGGGGACATCACGCCGCTTCATCGCGCCGCGGGCGTGTGCGGGCCCGAGGTCGTCCGCGCCCTCGTCGCCCGCGGCGCCGATCCCAACGTCCGCGACCACAGCCGCCAGACGCCGCTCGTCTACGCGGTCGCGAGCCGTCGGCCGGACAACGTCCGGGCCCTGCTCGCCGCCGGCGCCGATCCCAACGCGCGCGACGCCGAAGGAAAGACGCCCCTGCAGCACGCCGCGGCCAACGCCGAGATCGCCGAGGAGCTGCGCCGGGCCGGCGCGCGCTAGGGTACTCTAAGGCCACCCGACCCGAAGGAGACGAGTGATGGCCAGCAACGGAATTCGTGACCGCGTGGCGATCGTCGGCATGGGCTGCACGCCGTTCGGCGAGCGCTGGGACAAGAGCGTCAGCGACCTCCTGGTCGACGCCGCCAAGGACGCCACGGCGTC
>DASYTM010000059.1:0-3309 GCA_036002345.1 Candidatus Methylomirabilota bacterium
AGCGCGTGCTAGACTGAAGCCTTCAATGGGCCTCGCTAACTGGCTGACGGTGCTGCGCATTCTCCTGATCCCGGTCTTCGTGACGCTGCTCGTCTACCGGCGCCCGGGGTATGCCCTCGTGGTCTTCGTCGCCGCCGCGGCGACCGACCTGCTCGACGGGTACGTGGCCCGGCATCGCGGGCTTTCGAGCCGGCTCGGCGCCTTCCTCGACCCGATGGCCGACAAGCTCCTGCTGGTCTCGTCGTTCGTGACGCTGACCTGGCTCAAGGCCCTGCCGTTCTGGATCGCCGCCGTCGTGATCAGCCGCGACGTGATCCTCATGGTCGGGGCGCTCGTCATCCACATGGCGGGCGGCCGCATCCATCCGCGGCCGACGCGGGCGGGGAAGCTGGCGACCTTCTTCCAGGTGCTCACGGTGCTGGCCGGGCTCGCGAGCTACTTCCTCACGGCGCCGCTCGGGCTGACCGCGATCATGTGGGTGGCCGCGGCGTTCACGATCGTCTCCGGGCTTCAGTACATCGTGCAGGGCATGCGCTTCCTGAACGCCACCCACGCCGCGGAGCGGGAGACCGATGAAGCCTCGTTCCTCCGCTGACGGCGTCGTCGTCGCCGCCGTGCGCCCGCGCACGCCCGCGGCGTCGGCCGGCCTGCGCGCGGGCGACCGCATCGTGGCCATCAACGGCCACGCCCTGCGCGACGCCATCGACTTCCAGTTCCACGGAGGCGACGAGCAACTCGCGCTGAGCGTCGAGCGCGAGGGCGGGCGCCACGCCCTCTCGCTCCGGCGGCGCGCGGGCTGGGACCTCGGCGTCGAGCTGGAGGCGCCGCGGGCGGGCGAGATCGCGACCTGCGCCAACAAGTGCGTGTTCTGCTTCATCCACCAGCTGCCCAAGGGCATGCGCAAGAGCCTCTACGTCAAGGACGACGACTTCCGGCTCTCGTTCCTGCACGGCAACTACATCACCCTGACGGATCTCTCCGAGGCGGAGCTGGCGCGCATCGAGGAGCAGCGGCTGTCGCCGCTCTACGTGTCGGTGCACGCGACCGACCCCGCGCTGCGCTGGGAGCTGCTCGGCCGCCCGCGCGCCGCCGCGGAGATCCTGCCGCGGCTCGAGCGCCTCGCGAAGGCGGGGATCCGGATGCACGCCCAGATCGTGCTGTGCCCGGGTTGGAACGACGGCGCCCACCTCGAGCGGACCGTGCGCGAGCTGGCGCCGCTCCACCCGCACGTGGCGACCACCGCCATCGTGCCGGTCGGTCTCACGGCGCACCGCGAGCGCCTGCCCTCGCTCCGGACGCTGACCGACGACGAAGCGCGCGCGCTCGTCGCCACCGCGGAGGCGTGGCAGCGCGCGTTCCTCGCGTCGCTCGGCAGCCGCTTCGTCTTCCTCGGCGACGAGGTCTACCTGCAGGCCGGCGTGCCGCTGCCGGCCGCGGACGCCTACGAGGGCTTCGCCATCGCCGAGGACGGCATCGGCCTCGTGCGACGCTTCGAGGACGGCGTGGCTGGAGCGCTCGCGCGCCGCCGCGCGGCCCGGCCGGGTGCTCCCGTCACGCTCGTGAGCGGCACGCTCTACGCGCCGCGCCTGGCGCGGCTCGTGGCCGCGATTCCCGGCGCGGTCGCGCGCGTGGCGGCCGTGCCGAACCGCTTCTTCGGCGGCAGCGTGTCGGTCACGGGGCTCCTCACCGGGCAGGACATCGCGCGGCATCTCGCCACGCTCGGAGCACTCGGCGAGGCCGTCGTCGTCCCCGCGGTGGCCCTGCGCGATCGCGACGGCGTGTTCCTCGACGACATGACGCGGGACGATCTCGCGGCGGTATTGCAGGTACCGGTGCGTGTTGTCGAACCGAGTGCACGTGGTTTGCTGCGCGCGGTAACGGGCTCGACGATCCATCTTACCGGGGGACCGTCGAACGGCCCCCCGGACCCCCCGACGGCAAGTCTTTCGTGCTCCGCCCCGTAATCGCGATCGTCGGGCGGCCGAACGTCGGCAAGTCCACGCTGTTCAACCGGCTCGTCGGGCGGCGCCAGGCGCTGGTGCGCGACGTGCCGGGCGTGACGCGCGACCGGCTCTACGGCCAGATCCACTTCGAGCGCTGGCAGGCGACCGTCGTCGACACCGGCGGCTTCGATCCCGGCTCGGTCGAGCCCCTCGTGGAGGCCGTGCGCCGCCAGGTGCTGGTGGCCGTGGAGGAGGCCGACCTCATCGCCTTCGTCGTGGACGCGCGCGCCGGCGCCACCGCGCTCGACCAGGAGATCGCGCGGATCCTCCGCAAGGCGGACAAGCCCGTGGTGCTCGTCGCCAACAAGGTGGACGACCGCGCGCAGGAGCCGGCGGTGGCCGAGCTGTACCGGCTCGGCTTCGGCGACCCCGTCGGCGTCTCGGCCGAGCACGGACGGGGCGTGGCCGAGATGCTCGAGACGCTGCGCGACCGCGCGCCGTCGCAGGGAGCGCCGGTAGCCGGCAAGCGGCCGGTGGCGATCTCCGTCGTGGGCCGTCCCAACGTCGGCAAGTCGTCGCTCGTCAACGCCATGGTCGGCACCGAGCGCGTGCTCGTCCACGAGCAGCCCGGGACGACGCGCGACGCGGTGGACACACCGTTCACGTACGAGGGCCGTCCCTACGTCCTCGTGGACACGGCCGGCATCCGGCGCAAGGGCCGGGTGACCGAGGCCCTCGAGAAGCTGGCGGTGGTGATGGCGCTCAAGAGCCTGGAGCGGTGCCAGGTGGCGCTGCTCGTGGTCGACGCCTCCGAGGGGCTGGCCGCGCAGGACGCCCACATCGCGGGCTACGCCCACGAGGCGGGACGCGCGATCGTGATCGTCGTCAACAAGTGGGACCTGGTGCCGCACGAGATGGTGCGCAAGGCGGAGGTCGTCGAGCAGATGCGCGACCGGCTGCCGTTCCTCGACTACGCGCCGGTGTGCTTCACCTCCGCCACGCGCGGCGAGGGGCTGCGCGACCTCTTCGAGACGATCGACCGCGTGGCCGCCGAGGCCCAGCGCCGGGTGCCCGCCGACGAAGTCACCGCCGCGCTGCGCCAGGCCCTCGACCGGCGGCCCGTCTCGGTCGCGGGCCTGCCGCTGACCATCCAGTCCGCGAATCAGGTGAGCGTGGGGCCGCCGACCTTCGCGGTACGCGTGAACCGGCCCGACGGGATCCATTTCTCGTACGAGCGCTATCTCTCGAAGTCGCTGCGCCACGCCTTCGGCTTCGAAGGCTCGCCGCTGCGCCTGTCGTTCCGCCGCGCCGGGAAGAGCCGCCCCAGCGCGCCGAAGGCCCGTCGCTGAGCCCGGCCCGCCGCGGC
>DASYTM010000060.1:0-19561 GCA_036002345.1 Candidatus Methylomirabilota bacterium
GGACGCGGAGCTCTTCGAGATCCTGCGCGCGCTGCGGAGGAGGGTGGCCGAAGAGCGCGGCGTGCCGCCCTACCTGATCTTCTCCGATGCGTCCCTGCGCGACATGGCACGCCTGCGCCCGCGCACGCTGGACGAGTTCCGCGAGGTGAAGGGCGTCGGCGACTGGAAGCTCGAGACGTTCGGCGACCGCTTCCTGACCGCGGTGCGCCAGGCGGTCGCGGGCTAACGGCCCTCGTCGGCCGCGCCGAGAGCGACGCCGCCGAGGATCAGCACGACCGCGACGAGCAGGGACGGGCTCGGCCACTCGCCCAGCCACAGCGTGGCGACCACCACGCTGACGAGGGGCGTCGCGAGCAGGCCGAGCGAGACCGTGACGGCGGGCAGGCGCTGGCCGGCCATCGCGCTGGCCCAGTACGCGAGCGCCGTCCCCGGGATTCCCGCGTAGGCGAGGAGCGCCACGAGCGTGGGCGTCGGCTCGAACACGAGCGGTCCCGCCCCGAGGTAGGCGAGCGGCACCGTGATCAGGGCCGCCAGCAACATCTCCCACGGCAAGAGATCCAGCGGCGCGGACTGCCAGGCGTGACCACGGATGTGCAGGATCGCGCCCGCCCACAGGAACGCGCCGGCGAGGATCGCGACGTTGCCCCAGACCGCGCGCGGCTCCGACCAATCGAAGCCGGCGGGATTGAAGAGCACGACGACGCCGGCGAGGCCGACCGCGACGCCGAGCACGCGGCGCGCGGTGAGGCGCTCGCCGAGGAGGAGCCACGCCCCCGGCGTGACCCAGAGCGGCGTGGTGTAGGCGAGCACCGCCGAGCGGCCGGCGGGAACCAGCGCGAGCCCGATGCTGGTGAGCACGGTGAAGCCGACCATGTGGAGCAGCGTGATCGTGAGCATCACGGGCAGGTCGGCGCGCGGCGGCAGGACGAGGCGCCCGCGCAGGATCGCCAGCGCGAAGAGCGCGCCGCAGCCGATCACGGTGCGCACCGCCACCGCCCATACCGGGGACATGGCGGCCACGATGACCTTGTTGATGGGCCAGGTGAGGCCCCACGCGAAGACGACCGTGACGAGGAGCGCGACGCCGGCGCGCCGCGACACGACGGACGGCGTCAGGACGCCCAGGGGCTCGGCTGGGCCGCGCGCGCGGCGAGCGCCTCGCGCTCGAGCCAGCTCACGGCCAGCGGCACGACGAGCAGGACGGCGCCGACCGCGTTCAGCGCGCCGAAGCCCCACGCGCCGAGCACCACGCCGCCGAGCGCGCTGCCGACCGCGCCCATGAGGCCCATGACGAGGTCGGCGAGGCCCTGGATCGACGCGCGCTCTTCGGGTGAGAGCGCGTCGGTGAGGAGCGCGCTGGCGGAGACGAACGCCAGGTTCCAGCCGATGCCGTTGAGGCAGAGCCCGGCGAGCACGAGCCCGCTCGCGCTGCCCGGAGGCAGCCCGGCCAGCCCCAGCGCCAGCAGCAGCACGAGGCCGCCGGCGCCGATGATGGGCAGCCGGCCGAAGCGGTCGCAGAGCCAGCCCGAGAGCGGCGAGGTGATGTACATGCCGCCCAGGTGGAACGAGACGGCGAGGCCGATCGTCTGCACGCCGTGCCCGTGGTCGTGGAGGTAGAGCGGCGAGGTGGACGTGGTGCCGATCATCACGAGCTGGCTCACCATCAGCGTGCCGTAGGCCACGAACACGCGCGGCTCGCGCAGGATCGCGCCGAGCGCGCGGGCGGGACGGGCGGCGCCGCGCGCGGCGGCGGGCGCCTCGAGCTGGCGCGCGATCGCGAGCGGATCGGGCCGCAGGAGCGCCTGCACGAGCACGGCGGCGAGGGCGAACGCGGCGAGCGAGATCAGGAACGCGCTCGCCACGCTTCCCAGCCCGAGGGCCGCGCCCGCGCTGACGGCGGGCGTCATGAGCATGGGCCCGACGATGGAGCCGGCCGCCGAGCCCCAGACGATCAACCCCATCGCCCGGCCGCGCTGCGCGCCGGGGCTGATGTCGGCCGCCGCGTAGCGCGCGAGCAGGTTCGACGTCTGCGCGGTGCCGAAGAGGGCCATGCCCACGAGGAAGAGCAGGAAGCTCTTCTGGACCACGCCGAGCATCGCGAGCCCGGCGCCGGCGACGGCGAGCGCGTAGCCGACCGTGAGGCCGGGACGGCGCCCGAAACGCGCCATGAGCCGGGAGAGCGGATAGGCCGCCAGGGCCGTGCCGAGCGAGCCGATCCCGACGGGCACCCCGGACCACGTGTTGGTGCCGGTGATGGCGGCGGCCATGATGGCGCCGACGGCCATGGTCATGGAGAACCCGGTGCTGCCGCAGACCTGGGCCGCGAAGAGCGTCACCATGAGCGCGCCGCGCCGGCGCAGCGCGGCGCCGGCGGGCGAGGGGAGCGAAGTCACGCCGACATAGTACACACAGCGCCCGCTCTACAGCGAGCGCGTGAGCCGCAGGAGATCGACGACACCGCGGATCGAGAGGGGCCGGGCGGCGAGATACTCGCGCTCGCATAGGTCCGGGCCCCACTTGAGCTTGTAGCGGGCCTGGCTCGTGGCGGGATAGATCATGCTGCCGTGCCGTCCGAGCTGACGGATCAGCCACGCGGCGAGGCGGCTCGCGCCCGGTGGCTCGTCGCCGCCGACGATGAACGGCGTGAATCCGAAGTGCAGGAAGGGTGTGCCGTCGGCGCGCATGCGCTCGATGGCGTGGGCGTTCGTGAGCTCGATGGCGCCCGCGGGAGCGTCGGGCCGGCGCCGCGTGAGGTCGTGGAGGTAGCCCGGGGTCGTTCCCCAGACGGGGACGTACGTGATGAATGCGACGGGGTGACCCCCGCCATCCAGCGCTGCGAACACGCGCCGCTGCGCGTCCTCGGGATGGCCCAGCTCCCCGACCATGAAGTCGAGCTCGTGATGGCGCTTGGCCTCGAGCCAGCGCGCGCTGACGCCCGCCAGCGCGGCGAAGCTCCGTTCGTCACGCGGGACGTCGCGGCCCAGCTCGACGACGCGCAGGCCGGCGCGTCGCGCACGGCTGATCTTGTTGCGGAGCTGCATCTTGTCGCCGCCGCCCAGGCTGAAGCGCTCGAGGCCGAGCCCGAAGCTCGTGCCGAGCGCGTTCACGCGGAAGCCGCGCCCGCGAAACAGCTCCACCTGCGGCTCGCGGACCTGCACGGCGATGGCGCCGCGGCCGCGCGCGGTGGCGTGCGCCACGAAGTGATCCAGGAGCGGGCCGCGCGCCGCGGGCGGAGCGTGCACGCCGCCGAAGGCGACGAGGTGCCGGCCCTGCTCGCGGTAGGCGATGAAGCCCGGCGTTCCGTCGAGGGTGAGGCGGGCGTTGCGCGACGAAAGGGCGAGGAATCCCGACGGATGATCGACGAGCGCCGCGGCGTCCACGGCTAGCCCAGACGGTCCAGGAGCGCCATGCCGCGCACCGTGGCCTGAAATCCGAGCCAGCGCAGCGGCTCCAGGGGCAGGAGCGGCGGATCGTCGCGAAACCAGGGCAGATCCTCGGGAACGGCGCCGTCGCACAGGATGGACGCGATCCACGCGCCGGAAGCGACCGACAGCGCGACGCCGTGCCCGCACCAGCCGACCGCGTGCAGCACGGACGGACGGCCGCGCAGCCGCTGGATCGCCGGGAGGCCGTCGAGCACGTAGTCGATCACGCCCGTCCAGCCGCCGGCCACCGGCGGCGCGACGGCGCCGAACGTCCGCCGGAGCTCGCCGGCGAGCGCGTCGAGGGCGGCGGCGCCGCGGCCGTCGTCCTCGGCGCCGCCGCCCCAGCGATATCGGGGCGCGCCCCCGCCGAAGACGATGCGGTCGTCGGCGGTGAGGCGCGCGTAGCTGAAGATCCGGCGCGCGTCGAGCAGCGCCTCGCGACCCTTCCAGCCGAGCGCGTCGCGCGCGCCGTGGTCGAGCGGCGCCGTCACGAGCACCTGGAGATGCACGGGCAGGACGCGGCCGTGAAGGAGGCCGAGCCCCGGTGTATAGGCGGACGTCGCGACCACCACGTCGTCGGCGATCACGACGCGTTCACCATCGACGTCGAGGCGAACGGGCCGTCGATCTCCCAGGGCCCTGACGCGGCAGCCTTCGGCGATCGTGCCGCCGCGCGCGCTCACGCGCTCGGCAAGGCCGGCGACCAGCCGCATCGGGTGAAGCGTGCCCGCGGACGGGAGCCTGATGGCGGCGGGGCCGGCGCCGTCGTAGCGACGCGCGCCGGGAAGACGAATCAGGCGCTCGAGCGCGTCGTCGTCGAGCATCTCCACGCCGAGGCCGAGGCGGGCATGGAGCGCGGCGAGGGCGGCGAGGCGGGCTCGGCTGGCGCGCTGTTCGCCCGCCACCGTGAGCTGGCCCGTCATCTCGAGATCGCAGGCAATCCGCTCGGCGGCCACGAGCGTCACGACGTCCTCGACGGCACGGGTGGTGGCGAGATAGAGCGCCTTCGCGCGCGCGGGGCCGTGCCGGCGGACGAGCGCGCCGAGGGCCTGGCCGACTCCGGGACTCAGGATGCCCGTCGTGCGGCCCGAGGCGCCGGCGCCGAGGCGCCCGGCCTCGAGCACGAGCACGCGCGCGCCGGGGCGCCGCTCGAGGACGTGATAGGCGGCCGACAACCCCGCGAAGCCGCCGCCGATCACGGCCACATCCGCGCGCGTCGTTCCCGCTGGCAGCGTCGGAAACGCGCGCCCGGCGCCGTCGGCCCACATCGGCGCGGTCGTGTTCACGCCGCGGCTCGGGCGAGCGCCTGGGCGACCGCGGGCGATCGTCCCACGCGCCAGATGCGCCCGTCGACGAGGTAGTGATGAAACGCCACGCCCCAGCCGAGGCCGATCAGGACGTTGCGCGTCAGCGTGGAGGGCGCGCTGGCGGCCCCGAGCACGCGCGCGCCGTACCACACGAGACCGAGGGCCAGGCCGAGGGCGAGATAGCGCGCCAGGCTGCCCGACGGTACGCGGCCGTGGCCGCGCTCGTAGTGCCACACGATCCGGTGGTACTGCAGATTGTGAAAGATCGTGAGGGTGGCGAGGATGGCCAGCAGGTCGTCGAGCGCCGCGAACACGACCGCGTGGAATCCGATCACGAGCGCGAGCAGGAGGTGCCGCTGGGCGAGGCGGCGCGGCTCGACGCGGCCGGAGAGGACGGTGACGAGCAGCGCCGTCATCGCCACGACGAAGCCCGCGTCGAGCGCGAGCCGCGCCAAGGGAATCAGCGCGGGCGGCGTCAGGCGAGGCAGCCCCGTGGCCGCGTAGCCGTCGGAGAGCGAGAAGCGGACGTACGGATAGAGGCAGCCGAGCCAGAGCAGCGCCGTGTCGAGCCGGGCGCCGTTCGCGTCGGCGGCGCCTTCGCGCCGCCGGTAGAGCCTCAGGAAGCCGTAGTGCTGGCGCACGAGATGCCAGTAGGCCCAGAGGTAGGCGAGCAGGAGGAACCAGGCGAACAGCCCGCCGGGCTCGGCGAGGCCGGCGTCGAGCAGCGCCACGGCGGGGCCGATCCCGAAGACCGCCCACGACCAGCGCCCGGGAAGCGCCGCGCGCGACGCGGCGTCGGGCGCCAGGTAGCTTCGCGCGTACGTGCCCCACACGTGCGTGCCGTCGAAGAGCACCCCCCACAGGAACACCGCGAGCACGACGGCGGACGGCGGCGCCGTCACGAAGAAGGCGCACAGCGCGAGCCCGGCCACGACCCCGCCCTGAAGCCAGACCAGATCGTCGCGCCGCGAGATGATCCAGGGCCCCGACGCCGAGAGCACGCCCGCGCTCATGCCGGGCTCGTGGCGAAGCGGGACCACACCATGCGCTGGGCGACCCGCCCGAGCGAGGAGTTCGCCAGCCCGAAGACACCGCGGTGCAGCACGTCGGCGCCGGGGCCGCCGAGGGCGAAGCCGCAGCTCATCCAGTGCGACCAGCGGATGACGCCCGCGTTGATCGGCCTCCGCTCCCGCTCGTAGGCGTCGAGCGACCGGTCGACGTCCGTCGGGCCGGCGCCGCTCGCGAGCACGGGACCGAGGTGGCGCGCGAGCGCGGCGGCGTCCTCGATGGCCATGGTCATGCCCTGGGCCATCACGGGATTGATGACGTGGATCGCGTCGCCCAGCAGCACCGCGCCGCGCGCCGCGTAGCGCGGCGCGTGGCCGCGCCAGAGCTTGTAGAGGTGGACGCCGACGGGCGAGGCCCGGCGGCCCTCGAGCAGCGGCGAGCGATGGACGATGCGCGCGAGCTTGTCCGCCGGCGACCCGGAGCGGAAGAGCCGCTCGGCGCGCGCGTGGACGAGCGCGGCCAGCCCCAGGCGGTTCACGCCGGGGACGACGAGGATGCCGCCGTCCGGATGCAGCTCGGTGCGCAGCACGTCGGGATGTCCCGGTGGCCGATCGATGTCGACGATGAAGAGCGCGTGATCGTACGGCACGCGGGGCAGCTCGATGCCGAGGGCTCCGCGCACCTTGGACGCCGCGCCGTCGGCCCCCACGACGAGCCGGGCGCGAATCTCCTCCTCACCGCCGCGCGGCGTATCGAGGACGACGCCGGTCACGCGGCCGCCGTCCTCGACGATGCGCGTGACGCGCCGGCCGTAGCGCATCTGCACCCGGCCCGTGGCCGCCGCGGCCTCGACGAAGACGCGTTCGATCTCGGGATGTGGAAGGACCAGATACGGATCCGTCACCCCCGGCAGCGTGAGCGGGACGTCGAGGAGCAGCCCGGCGCGATGGTGATGGAACTGCATTCGGGCCACGGTCAAGGCCCCGGCGGCGCGCACCCGGTCGAGCGCGCGCCACTCGGCGAGCAGGCGGGTGACGGGCGGCAGCAGGCTCTCGCCGCGGTTGATGTTGCCGGGGCCCTGGTGCCGGTCGATGACGAGCACGCGCAGGTCGTGCGCCCGCGCCAGCGCGAGCGCGAAGGCGGCGCCGCCGACGCCCGCCCCCACCACGATCACGTCGAACGCGGTCGTCGAATCTCGCATGGGCGGCTCCGGCTCAGGCCCGCGCCGCGAACGGCGCCGCCGAGGATTTGAACGAGTTGCCGAGCACGCCGCGGTCGCCCGAGAGGTGGATGGGCACGGCGAGCATCGCCCACTCCACGGCGCCGCACGCCAGCGCCCACAGGGCCACCGCGATCGCGGCGACGAGGTAGCAGTGCGCGAGGTTGTAGAGGCGGTGATAGGTCGGCGCGATGGGCCCGCCGCGGGCGCGCCGGGAGGCCAGGGCGCCGGGCAGGTAGCCCACCACGTCGATGAGGACGAAGGCCAGCACGAAGCGCGACCAGGCCACGTCCGGCCAGTGCGCCAGCACCAGTGCGACCAGGACGACGACGGCGCCGGCGTGCTCGGCGCGTGTCCAGCGCGTGGCGTCCATCTCAGTCGAGCCCCGCGCGCGCGATGAGCCGCGCGTGCTCACGCCGGATGCTGGCCTCGATGGCGGCCACCTGGTCCTCGTAGGGCGTCTCGGCGATGAGCCGGCCCGGCGCGAGCTCCGCGCCCGCGAAGAGGGTGGGATGGAGCCGCGCGACGGCGTCGAAGAGTCCCACGAACTCCCGGATGTAGACGCTGAAGATCTCGCCCATCGCCCGCTCCGCGTCGCGACAGAGGGTCGCGACCTTTGCGCGCCGGCCGGGATCCTCGGCGAGGAGGCGGCGCACCAGGTCGGCGCCGAAGGCCACGTGGCGCGTCTCGTCGGTGAACGCGGCCCGGACGAGCCGCGCCAGGTAGGGATCGAGCGGCGCCCAGTACCGCTCTTCGTACGCGTAGAGGGGATGGGCCATGCCTTCCAGCACGAGATTCATCAGGACCATGCCCTCGATGAACGAGCCTCCGTCAGCCACCTCGTAGCAGCGGTCGATGAAGCTCCGGAGCGGAGGGATCAGGATCGGGGCCGTCGCGGCGGCGTCGTCGAGGCCGGCGGCGGCGCTGGCCGCGATGAGCCGCCGGCGGAACATCTCGTGATGCCGCGCCTCGTCCAGTGTCTGCTGGGCCGCGAAGTTCAGCGCCTCGAGCGTGGGCGCCAGGCGCGTGAGCGCGGCCGAGACCCGCAGCGACGCGTCCTCGAAGACGACGAAGAGGGCGAGGTCGAGGCGGTGCACCTCGGCCAGCGGCGCCGAGGTCGCCACCACATCCGGCAGACCGTCTCCGAGACGGTCCAGATCCCGGCGCTCACGTGTCCACTGCCCCGCCGCGACGGTGTCAACCCAGCGTGAGATCGAAAAGTCGATCGGCATGATCTCTCCCTCCATGTCGGGACGGGACGGGAGCGCCGCGCGAGTCCGTGGGCGCGGGCGGCGCGAGGCGAAAGCCGTGCCGAGTGGCGAGCGCCATGAGGCGATCGACGTCCCCGACGGGCACGTTGTCGCCGACGCCCCAGTCGCGCGGGTCGTGTTCGAGCGTCAGGAGGATCGTCTCCGCCAGGCAGGCGAGCTGCACGCCGTCGGGCAGGTGGCGGAGGTTGGACGGCCCGAAGCGGACGCGAGGGTCCGGCAGGGCGACGTGGCCGCCGTCGATGACCGTGAGGTCGGGCCGCCCCCGAAGACGCGCCGAGGCGTCGGGGGGCTGGGCGACGTCGCAGACGAGCGTTCCCGGCGTGAGCGGCGCGTCGTCGAGGACGGCGCGCGCGGCGGCCGTGGCCGTGATGACGACGTCGCAGTCCGCGAGCGCGGAGAGGCCGGTCGTGACGGCGACGCGGTTGCCGTCCCGCGCGAGCTCGCGGCGCAGGTGCTCGAGCCCGGCCACTCCCGTGGCAGGATTGCCGACGAGCACGAGCCCGCGCGGCCGCTCGCGCGCGATCAAGCGCGCGCAGAGGGCGCCGACCGAGCCCCGCGCGCCCACGATCGCCACGCGCGCGTCGCCGAGGGCCAGGCACAGCGCGCGGCCCGTCCGGATCGTCGCGGCGACGGCCATGCCGGCCGTGAGGGTATTGCCGGTCGTGATGGCCGGGCCTCGGCCCACGACAGCAAGGCCGCGGCGGCTGTAGGGCGCGGTGTAGCCGCCGAGGCCGACGCGGCGTACGCCGAGACGCGCGGCGAGATCGACGGCGTGCGCGATCTCTTCGCTCATGCGCCGCAGGCCCCGCCGCGCCATCTGCTCGGGGAGGAGCGGCAGCGCGATCACGATGCCGTCCGCGACGGCGCCCGTCCGCGAGCGGATGGTCGGGGCGGCCATCACCACGCCGGCGGGCAGCGCGGACGTGAAGGCGCACAAGCGCCGTCGCTCCACGGCGGTCAGGGTGGCCAGGCCGGGATCGGCGGCCGCCACGTCGTCGGGCTCGGTGAGGTGCACGAGGAACGCGTACGCGGGCCGCGGCTCGTTCGCGCTTCGCGCGGGCGGCAGCCCGGCCGGGCGCGACGCGTCGTCGGGGGCGACGGAGGGGCCCTCGTCGAGGGCGCCGATGCCGCGCACGATCGTCTCGACCGCGTTGGCTTCGAGACGCCGGCAGACGTCGCCGAGGCGCGCCACGGCGAGATCGAGCTCGTCGTCGGAGACCACGAGCGGCGGCGTCACGCGGAGGACGTGCGCGTCGCCCAGCGCGGGCAGGACGAGCACCGAGGCAGTCTCCGCCAGCGTCGCGGCGACGGCATAGGCGTGGAGTCCCTGGTGATCGAGGAACGAGAGCACGCCCCCGGCGCCTCGATCGGGGCCGCGGAGCTCGATGGCGGTCAGCAGGCCCACCCCGCGCACGGCGGCGATGGTGTCGGGGTAGCGCCGGGCGAGGTCGGCGAGGCCGGCCTGCAGGCGCGCGCCCTTTCGCGCGGCGGCCTCGGCGAGGCCGCCGGCCGTGAGCGCCTCGAGGACGGCGAGTCCCACGCGGCAGGCGACGTTGTTGTTGGCGAACGTCGAGGAGTGGCGCAGCGCGAAGGTGTCGTCCCACACGGCGGCGGAGGCGAGGCAGGCGCCGAGCGGAAAGAGCCCGCCACCGAGGGCCTTGGCCACCAGAAGCACGTCGGGCGCGACGCCCTCGTGCTCGCAGGCGAAGAGTCGCCCCGTTCGCCCGAGGCCCGTCTGGATCTCGTCGACGACGAGCGGGACGCCGTAGCGCGAGCACAGCTCGCGCGCGCGCCGTAGATAGCCGGCCGGCGGCAGGTGGACGCCCCGCTCGCCCTGCACGGGCTCCACGAAGAATGCGGCGATGCGATCACCGTCCCGGGCAAGGCGGCCGGCCAGCGCCGCGGCATCGCCGAACGGGACGCGCTCGAAGCCGCCGGGCAGCGGGCCGAAGCCGGCCGCGTGATGGGGCTGTCCGGTGGCGGCGAGTGCGCCGAGGGTCTTGCCATGGAAGGAGCCATCGGCGGAGAGGATGATGGGACGGCCCGTGCGCGCGCGCACGAGCTTGATGGCGGCTTCGATCGCCTCCGCGCCCGACGTGGTGAACACGCAGTGCGTGAGCCGGCCCGGGGCCACTCGGGCGAGCGCGTCCGCCAGCGCCTCGGCGTGGGGGGCGCGATAGGGCTGCACCATGGCCGGCTCGCC
This sequence comes from Candidatus Methylomirabilota bacterium, assembly GCA_036002345.1. GTDB lineage: Bacteria > Methylomirabilota > Methylomirabilia > Rokubacteriales > CSP1-6 > AR12. Next base: position 10,434 of record DASYTM010000060.1, read on the forward strand.
GGCCGCGAGGGCCGCCTGGGCCGCGCGGGTCACGCACGGCGCGTTGTGGCCGAGGGCGACGGCGCCGTACTGCGCGTAGCAGTCGAGGAAGCGCCGCCCGTGCGCATCGGTCAGCCAGACGCCGTCGCCGTGGACCCACGTGCGGTTCATGCCGAGGAGCCCGAGGAGCCGGCCGAGCGTCGGATTGAGGGTCATGCGTGACAGGCCTCGTGGATCCTCACGAACATGTCGCGAATCTCGCCGCTGTTCGCGGCGAGGCGGTCGGGCGTCCAGCCCCGCGTCGAAATCGCCGGCTGCACGTGGACGCGGACGGTGCCGGGCAGGGCGTTGAAGCCCCGGCCGGGATCGATGTCGCGCGGAATCTCGATGTAGAGGGGGACGATGGGCGCGCCGAGGCTTGCGGCGAGCTGAAAGTTGTCCGCGTTGAACGGCCCGAGCCGTCCCGTGGTCACGCGCTCGCCCTCGGGGCTCAGATAGATGGAATCTCCGGTCCGCCGGAGCAGGCCCTCGGTCGCGCCGAACCACCGCGCACGCTCCGCCGGCTTCGAGGGTGGCGGCGCCCAGCGCGTTCCCATCAGCGTCGTGAAGATGCCGAGGGGCGCCATCCACCGGAGGAATCCGTCGAGATCCTGGGCGCCGACGAAGCGCGTCCTGGGCAGGCCGAGGGCGACGAGGACGAACATGTCCAGCGTCGAGCTGTGATTGGAGACGTAGACCGTCTGCGTCTCGGCGAAGGGCTCCGTCTGGTACACCTCGAGCCGCACGCCCCACATCCGGAGCACCGCGCGGCTGAGCCGCCCGGCGATGACCTCGCTGTAGAGCCGCCGCGCGGTGAACGACGTCACGACCGCGACGGCGAGCAGGAGGACCGCGGAGATGGTCAGGAGCGCCAGCGTGGCCGCGGCCAGGAGCACCGCGCGGATGGCCCGTCCGTTCTTCATGGCGTTCGCGTAATGGCAGGAGGCGTGCCAGAGGCGGGAGTGACGCCGTGACGGCTACTTGCGACCGGCGGCGCGGCGGGCCTCGCCCCTGGCTGAGCATCGGATGCCAGGGGCCGTACGTTTTATGCCGTGACGAGGGCCTCGCTGAATCTGCGATACGCCTCGAGCGGGTCGCCGAACTTCTGATGCCCGGCCGTGTGGTGCGCGCACGCCAGCAAGAGCGTGTCGCGGTCGTGGGCGGTGCTCGTGGCCCAGTCCTCGACGAGGCCGAGGCCGATCTCCTGGTTGTGCGGATCGTTGCCTTCCTTGACGGCGGCCAGCGCCAGCGTCGCGGCGAGCGGCGCGCGATCGTGGCCCGCCTCGAGGTAGGCGCGGACCCACGCCACGCTCTCGTTCGGCGTGAGCGCCGTCTGCGCTTCGTCGAGCCGCTCCAGCAGCGCGCCCTGCGTCAGCCCGCGCGCCGTCGCGGGCGGCCGCGTGTCGGCCTCGCCGTTGCCGGGCGTGTGGCGCGTCCAGTGCGCAGTCTGGTTGATGAACGAGCCGGCCACGTAGAGCAGCTTGAGCCGGTGCGGGTGTGTGAACGTGTCGTAGAACCACTTCAGCGTGTTCGTGTACTCGAAACCGTGGTGGGGCATGGAGAAGTTCGCCGGGCTGCCGACCTCCAGCATCACCCGCGCCGCCGCGACCTGGATCACGTCGAGGATCCGGCGCGGATCCTTGCCGGCGAGCAGCAGCGCGGTGATCTCGTGGATGTAGGCGGGCTCGGGCTCGTCGAGGACCGCCCGCGTGAGACGGTCGGCTTCCGCCGGCATCAGCGGCGCCGAGTTGGCGAGCAGGCGCTGCTCCACGAGCCTCGACGGCGAGGGCTCCATCGACGACTTCGGCTTGGCGTCGTCCTCCGCGAGGTGCATCCAGCTCACCTGGCAGGCCATCTCGTACGCGGAGTGCCAGCGCGGGCCCACCGCCATGTCGAGGGCGCCCGCGTAGAGCACGTGGTGGGCGTCGCGCCAGCCCAGCGCGTCTCCGATCTCGATCGTCGCGCGCGCGCGGTGCGCCTTGTGCCCGGTGGTGTAGGAGCGGTTGTAGAGCATGCGGTCCTGCACGTCGATGAGGCCCGCGAAGGCGAGATGCGACAGGAGCTCACGCCGGCGGTCGGGCTCCTGGAACATCCCGAGGAACACGCGGTAGGCCTCGAGCACCTGACCGCGCTGGACCAGCGTCAGCCAGTGGTCGAGACGCTCCTCGAACGGACCCTCGAGCGTGACCGGCTCCTGGTCCGGCCAGTGCCGCTCGGGAGGCGCGATCGGCTTGTTCGGATCGCGCTTCTGACCACGCCCGCCGTAGTGGCCGGGCATCTTGCCGAGGAGCTGGTTCCACGGGTCGAGCCCCGTGGGCACGTACCAGATGGTCTGCGCGAGGGCCAGGTACTCGAGGGCCGGCGGCAGGAGCTTGGGGAAGCGCAGGCTCGTCCGCGCGCTGAGCAGGCAGTGGTCGTTGTTGACGAAGCGCACGAAGGCGTTGTCGATCCGCTGGTGATACGGCACGTGCGTGTACGGCGCGTGCACGCGGACCGTCTCGCGCACGATCTCCGCCCGCGGGCGCCCGGCGCGCACGAGATCGTAATAGACGGTGCTCGCTCCGATCTGATCACGCGCGAGGATCCGCTCTTCGAGCTTGCCGTAGAGGCCGCCTGCCTGGTCCATGCTTCCGCTCCGGCCGTGACGAACATTCGCCGATACCGCGTCTCGCCGCGCCGAATGATCTCACATTCGGGGCCCGCGGGCGCGAGGCGGGGGAGGGGCCGCCCCGACCCCGGTTGAGCATTCAATGCCAGGGGGTGTACATTCGTCGCCGCCATGGCGCTTTTCAGCGAGGCCGAGGCGAGCGTCGCCCGGGCTGTCTCGGGACTCGTCTACGGCAACCCGTTCGTGCCGGAGCGGATGGCGTACGAGCGCGCCGTCCTCGGATCGGACTTCGTCGCGGCCTATCCCGTGTGGCACGCGCCGGCAAGCCGATCCCAGAATCCCAACCTGCCTGCGCTCCACGCCCGCGTGGAGCAGCTGGCGGACGACGTCCTCAAGCGGCTCCTGTACGGCCCGGACCGCGCCCGCGCGGAGGCCGCGGACCTGGCGCTCTACGAGGATCTGGTCCTCTACCTCGTGTTCTATCGCTACTTCGACGACTTCTACGTCCCCATCGGCGATCCGGCCGCGCGCGGGCGTCGCCTGGAGTGGTTCGAGCGCTTCCTCGCCGACCTCGAGCATTACCTCGCCGTGCCGCGCGGGCCCAGCGACTGGCTCGCCGCCGCGCCCCACCTGTTCGCGATCTTCTTCCAGGTCCGTCGCGCGTTTCATTTCATCTACCGCAACATCGCCGGCGTCTCCATGCCCGCCGCCCGGCTGCGCGCCGCGGTGTGGCAGTCGGTCTTCACCCGGGACGTGAAGCGCTACTCTCGCGTGTTCTACGACCGCATGGGCGACATCACCACGCTCGTCACGGGGCCGTCGGGCACCGGCAAGGAGCTGGTGGCGAGCGCCATCGGGCTGAGCCGCTATCTTCCGTTCGACGCCAGGACGCGCCGTTTCGAGGAGGATTTCGCGGAGGGCTTCTACGCGCTGAACCTGTCGGCGCTGTCGCCGACGCTCATCGAGTCCGAGCTGTTCGGGCACCGCCGCGGCGCCTTCACCGGCGCGCAGCACGATCGGGCGGGGTGGCTGGAAGTCTGTCCCCCGCGCGGAACGGTGTTCCTCGACGAGATCGGCGAGGTGGACCTCGCGATCCAGGTCAAGCTCCTGCGGGTCATCCAGACGCGGACGTTCCAGCGGCTCGGGGACTCCCGCGACCGCAGCTTCCGGGGCAAGGTCGTGGCCGCGACCAACCGCGACCTCACGCGCGACATGAAGGCCGGCCGCTTCCGCGAGGATCTCTACTACCGACTCTGCGCGGACCAGGTCACGACGCCGTCCCTGCGCGAGCGGTTGCGGGATTCACCGGACGAGCTGGGCATCCTCCTGCGCTTCGTGGCCGAGCGCGTGAGCGGCGCGGACGAGGCGGAAACGCTGGCCGCGGAGGTCGCGCGGTGGATCGACGCCCACGTGCCGGCCGACTACGCGTGGCCGGGCAACGTCCGCGAGCTGGAGCAGTGCGTCCGCAACATCATGATTCGCGGGGAGTACCAGCCGTCCGCCGACTCCCGGGGCGTGCCGCGTGAGCGGCTCGCCGAGGAATTCCTCGACGGCTCCTGCACGGCCGACGAGCTGCTCCGGCGCTACTGCACGCTCGTCTACGAGCAGACCGACAGCTATCAGGAAACCGCGCGCCGTCTCGAGCTCGACCGTCGCACGGTGCGCGACAAGATCGACGACGCGCTGCTGCGCGAGCTGCGCGGGGAGAAGAGCGCCCGCGACGATCCGTGAGGGGAGAAAGAACGCCAGAGAAGATCTGTAAGCCGGGTCCTGTCCCCCGAGCGAAAAACCCAGGGCGACGGTCATTTCTCTAGGACGCCGGTTACCCGGCGTCTCGAGCGGCCGGACCCGAGAGCACGGACGGGCCGTCCGATCGCTCTCCTATTTGGCCTTGCTCCGGGTGGGGTTTGCCTAGCCGGCGCGGTCACCCGCGTCGCTGGTGAGCTCTTACCTCACCGTTTCACCCTTACCGCCTTGCGGCGGCGGTATGTTTCTGTGGCACTGTCCGTGGAGTCGCCCCCCCTGGCCGTTAGCCAGCACCCTGCCCTGCGGAGCCCGGACTTTCCTCCCGCCGTGTTGCCACGGCCGGCGACCGTCCGATCTTCTCTGGCGCATCCATCAGTATAGCGGCGGCCGGCTCAGGCCGCGACCAGCGTCCGGCCGTCCCAGCGCCAGCCCGGCGCGCCGGGGCGCAGATGGACGCCACCGAGCCAGCGCTCGAGCGGTACCAGCGCGAGCCGGTCGGCGCGGCCGGCCAGGACGTCGGCCGCCGCGTCCGTTCGCGACACGCGCCAGCGGCCGAACGGCTCCGCGGCGGCCTCGATCCGCACCAGCGGGGTCGCGCCGGCGGTGAGGTCCCGCAGCGTGGCCGCGAACTGGACGTCGCCCAGGCCCATCTCGTCGTGCACCTCCGTCACCCGCCGGAACAGCGCGGCGAAGTCGAGAGGGCGCTCGAGGAACGCCAGCGTCTCGTACTCGACCTCGTCGAGGCCGTGGGCGACCGACGGAAAGCGGCCGACGTGCATCCGGACGGCGCCGAGAGCGAAGGGGAAGGCCGGCTCGAGACGCGCCAGCGCCGTCGGATCCGGCCCCGCGTAGGCCTGCCACACACGGCGCGCCTCCGCGATCTCGTCAGCGCTCAGCGGGTACCGGTCTTCGAAGAGCATCGGGAACTGCTCCGCGGCCAGCGTGCCCAGTCCGCGGACGTCCTGGTTCACCTCGGGGAAGACGAGCGACACGCGCGGGGCGTCCAGGCGAGCGAGCACGAACCAGAGGTTGGTCGCGCAGAACAGGTCGCGCTCGAACCACAGCACGACTTCGTCGTGCTCCCGCGCGCGCGCCAACGTCGCCTCGCCCTCTCGGAAGCGGCGCGCGTAGGTCTCCGCGGTGATGCCGAGGCGCGGCGCCAGCCACTGCGCGCGCGCCTCGGCGTCCCCGGATGCCGGGCCTTCCATCAGGATGTCGCGCCAGACCGCCCGCTCGCCCGGCAACTCGTCGGGAAAGACCGCGGCGGTGGCGTCGCCGTTCAGGAGGTGGAGCATCCCGGGGGTACTGTAAACGGAGCGCGAGACCGGCGTGAACCGAGGGTGGCCTGAGATAGAGGCGCGGGGCTGCGCTCGTCTCGGTCAGCGACGGTGCGTGTCGATCGCGGCGGCGCCGGGGCCGTTGCCCGCGAGGAACACGAAGATCAGCGCGAAGAGCAGCGCCACTTCGCCCCCGTTGGCGATCGGCAGGGCGCCGCGCGGCGCGTGGGCCATCAGGTACGCGATGAGCATCTCCGCGGCGAGCACCACGGCCACGGGGCGGGTGAAGAGGCCGAGGACGATCAGCAGACCGCCGACCAGCTCGAGCACGCCGGCCACGCCCATCTGCGAGGCGAGGGGCACCGCCGCCTTGCCCCCGATCACGCCGAACTTCTGAAGGCCGTGCTGGAAGAACAGCAGGCCGGCGCCGATGCGAAGGACCGCGTGGGTGATGGGCCCGAGCGCGGGCACGGCGCGCAGGACGGGCACGGGGCGTTCGACCGGCGGCCGGTAGGCAAGCTTGGCCATGGCAACCTCCGGGGTGTCGCGGTGCACGCCGCGTACCGTCGAGATCGCGCTACGAGGCTAGAAGCCGAGGTCCTTGAAGAACTTCCGGAAGGGGCCGGGCTCGTCGGTGCTGACGGCCCGCACGACACGCGCGGGCGGACGCGGAATCAGCGCGATCGGGATCTCGGAGCGCTGCCCCGCGTGCACCTCGACGTGGCGGACCTCGGTGGCGTAGGCGGGATGGGTCACGCGCACGCGGTAATGGCCTTCCTTGAGCCGCCGCGTGAGGCGGCCGCCCGGCTCGACGCTCAGCGCGGTGACGAGCGCGTCTTCGCGCGTGAGGATCTCGACGGTCGCGGTCATGACCGGCTTCTTCGAGGCGCGATCCTGCACGAGCGTGACGATCTCACCCTGCGGGGGCGGGCCGCTCGGGCCGCCGAACGACATGAACGCGCCGCCGATCGAGAGCATGCCGGCGAGGATACCGACCAGCGTCTGCACCAGCGTGAGCGGCTGGCGCAGCATGTTGGCCGTCCACGACGGCGGCGCGGGTGGGGGGGCGTCGAGCGTTTCGTGAGTCTGTTCGTCGGCCATGGGGGGACGAACGGCAAGGATCACGCCAGCCGTAAGGTGGCGAGAATACGGCACGGCCGCGCTCCCGCGGGCGCCGTCGTGTCACGCCCGGCGCGCCAGAACGGCAACGCGTCAGCGCGGCAGGGTGGCGATGGCGGCGCGGGCGAGGGCGTCGACGCGGTTGTTGAGCGCGTCGTCGGCGTGGCCCTTCACCTTGTGCCAGACGACCTCGTGGCGGCGTGTCTCGGCGAGCAGCCGCTCCCAGAGATCGCGGTTCGCGACGGGCTGCTTGGCGACGCCGAGCCAGCCGTTCGCTTCCCAGCGCGCCCACCAGCGATCGCGAAAGCAGTTCATCACGTACGACGAGTCCGTGAAGAGCTGGACGGTGCGCGGGCCGGCCACGGCGGCCAGGCCCTCGATGGCGGCCGTCAGCTCCATGCGCTGGTTGGTGGTGTGGGGCTCGGCGCCGCTGACGACGCGCTCGCGGCCATCGTCGATGAGGAGCGCCGCCCATCCGCCGGGGCCCGGATTGCCGGAGCACGCCCCGTCGGTGTAGAGGAGCGTCACGGGTTTCCCGGGACGCGACGAACGCTGGGGGGTAGGGGGGGCCATTTCGGCGCCCCCCATGAGAGGTCGGTCACTCCTGCCAGTAGAGGTAGCGGCCGCAGCTCTCGCAGAGCGTGAGCCCGCTCGCGCCGCGCAGCTCGAGCAGCGCCTGCGGGCGGATGCTCACCCGGCAGCCGCCGCAGATCGCCGCCGCGGAGACGGCGGCCACGGCCACGCCGCCGCGCGCCTTGAGGATGCGCTCGTAGCTGGCCAGGAGCCCGGCGGGCAGCTCCTTGGCGCGCGACGCGCGCTCGGCGCGGACGATCTCGAGCTCCTGCTGGACGGCGGTGAGCTTCTTCTTCACGACCGCCTCGTCCTGCCGCGCCTGCTCCTCGCGGGTCTTGAAGCGCTGCTCGGCGTCCTTGCTGTCGACGGCGAGCCGCTCCTGCATCTCCATGAGGCCCAGGATGTCCTCCTCCGTCTTCGCCTTCTCCTGCTTGGCTTCCTCGATCTCGAGGAGGACGGCGGAGTACTCCTTGTTGGTCTTGACCTCGTAGAGCCTGGCCTCGAGCTTCTGGCGCTTGACGTTGGCGACCTCGAGGTCCTTCTCCTTGGTGCGGAGATCCTTCTTGGTCGTGTCGGCCTTCGTCTTCACGGTCTCGACGGTCTTCTTCGCCTCGGCCAGGGCCGTCTGGATGGCCTCGATCTGCCGCGGCAGCCGGGCCGCCTCGGTCTCGAGGCCGGATATCTTCGCGTCGAACCCCTGCAAATCGATCAGCGTCTGGAGCTGTGCGTCCACGATGTCTCCATTGGTGGAACGAAACCGTTTGATCGCGTCGGAACGATTGACGGCGTCGGAACGGTCGTCCGGGGTGCGGAGCCACACCCTTCTATCTCAGGCCACCCACGGTTCAAGCCGATCTCAACCTCCGATACAAAAGTGGGCCCACCTGGATTCGAACCAAGACCGTTCCGGTTATGAGCCGGGTGCTCTGCCGTTGAGCTATGGGCCCGGACGGGGAATCGCGTCGTCATGACTCGAGGAAGCTCCGCAGCTTCTTGGACCGCGACGGGTGGCGCAGCTTGCGCAGCGCCTTGGCCTCGATCTGCCGGATGCGCTCGCGGGTGACCGCGAAGTCCTGGCCGACCTCCTCGAGCGTGTGCTCGCAGCCGTCGGACAGGCCGAAGCGCAGGCGCAGGACCTTCTCCTCACGCGGCGTCAGCGTGTTCAGCACCTTGTTGGTCTGCTCCCGCAGCGAGAGCCCGATGATGGAGTCCACGGGCGAGACCACCTGCTTGTCCTCGATGAAATCGCCGAGGTGGCTGTCTTCCTCCTCGCCGATGGGCGTCTCCAGCGAGATGGGCTCCTGGGCGATCTTGAGGACCTTGCGGACCTTGTCCACCGGCACGTCCATCTTGGTGGCGATCTCCTCCGGGGTGGGCTCGCGGCCGAGCTCCTGCACGAGCTGCCGCGAGGTGCGGATGAGCTTGTTGATCGTCTCGATCATGTGCACCGGGATGCGGATGGTGCGCGCCTGATCGGCGATGGCGCGGGTGATGGCCTGGCGGATCCACCAGGTGGCGTAGGTCGAGAACTTGTAGCCGCGGCGGTACTCGAACTTGTCGACGGCCTTCATGAGGCCGATGTTGCCCTCCTGGATGAGGTCCAGGAACTGCAACCCCCGGTTCGTGTACTTCTTGGCGATCGACACCACCAGGCGGAGGTTGGCCTCGACCAGCTCGCGCTTGGCCTTCTCCGACATCGCCTGGCCGTCCTCGATCATGCGCAGCGCCCGGGTCAGGCTCGCGGCCGACTGCTCGTATCCCTCCTCGATCTTGCGGATCTCGGCCCG
>DASYTM010000061.1:0-5048 GCA_036002345.1 Candidatus Methylomirabilota bacterium
CATTCCGAGGTGGTGAAGGCCGTGCAGTCGGTGGCCGAGAGCGGCCTGTCGTTCCCGGGTCCGACGGAGCACGAGGTGCGCCTGGCCGAGATGCTGGTGCGCCGGCTGCCGTCGGTGGAGAGCCTGCGCTTCACGAACTCCGGCACCGAGGCCACCATGAACGCGATACGCCTGGCCCGCGCCTTCACGGGCCGCGCGAAGATCGCGAAGTTCGAGGGCGCCTTCCACGGCACCCACGACTGGGTGATGGTCAGCGTGTCGCCCGATCCCAAGACCGCGGGCAATCGCAAGCGGCCCAAGCCCGTCGCGTCGTCGGCGGGCATCCCGCCCGCCGTGCTCAAGCACGTGGTGGTGCTGCCGTGGAATGATCAAGACGCGTGCGCGGAGATCCTCGCCAAGGACGGCGAGCAGATCGCGGCGCTGATCGTCGATCCCATCCTCTGCAATGCCGGACTGATCTCTCCCGTCGAGGGGTTCCTTCCCTGGCTGCGCGAGGAGACGGCCAGGCGCGGCATCGTGCTGATCTTCGACGAGGTGATCAGCTTCCGCGTGGCGTGGGGCGGCGCGCAGGAGCGCTTCGGCGTCCGGCCCGACCTCACCACCCTCGGCAAGATCATCGGCGGCGGCCTCCCCGTGGGCGCCTTCGGCGGCCGGCGCGACATCATGGACTTCTACGATCCCCGCAAGGGCGGCGCGCGCATCAGCCAGGGCGGGACGTTCAACGCGAACCCCGTCACGATGGCGGCCGGTCTCGCGACCTTGAACGCGCTGACGCCGGAGGCGTACGCGCGGCTCGACGCGCTCGGCGAGCGGCTGCGCGGCGGGGTGTCGCGCCTGCTCGCCGCCACGCGGCGCAAGGGGCAGGTGAGCGGCGTGGGCTCGCTCTTCTGGCTGCACTGGACGACGGAGAAGCTCACCGACTATCGCTCGGCGCGGCCGAAGGACGGTGAGACGCCGCTGCGCGTGTTCATGGGCCTCGTGAACGAAGGCATCCTCATGACCCAGCGCGGGCTCGGCGCCATCGCGCTGGCCACCAGCGACGAGGACGCCGACCGGTTCGTGAACGCGCTCGCGCGGGTGCTGGCGCGGCAGTAGATGCGGCTCGGGCTCGCGCTCTCGGTCCAGCACCCGCCCGACGAGCCCCAGGCCACGCGCTTCGCCGACCATCTCGCCCAGGTGCGGGCGGCTCGCGCGGCGGGCTTCTCCCACGTGTGGGCGAGCCAGCACTACCTCTCCGCGCCCTACACGTATTTCCAGCCGTTCCCCACCCTCGGCCGCGTGGCCGCCGAGTCCGGCGCCATGAGCCTCGGCACCGGCGTGGTGCTGCTGCCATTGCTGTCGCCGGTGGACGTGGCCGAGCAGGTCGCCACCCTCGACGTCATCACGGGCGGCCGCTTCATCTTCGGCGTCGGGCTCGGCTATCGCGACGTCGAGAACGCCGCGCTCGGCGTGGACCCGCGCGCGCGCGTGGGACGCCTGGAGGAGGGCCTGGAGATTCTCGAGCGCCTCTGGGGCGGCGAGCCGGTCTCCTACCAGGGCAAGCACTTCCAGCTCCGCGACGTGCGGATCTCGCTGCGCCCGCTCCAGCAGCCGCGCCCGCCCATCTGGCTCGCCGCCAACGCCGACGTCGGCGTCAAGCGCGCGGCGCGGCTGGCCGACGCGTGGCTGATGAACCCGCACACGACCCTGCCCACGCTCGAGCGGCAGCTCACCCTCTTCCACGACACGCGCGCCGCCCTGGGCCGGCCGTCCGCGCGCGCGGTGCCGCTCATCCGTGAGTGCTACGTCGCCCCCGACGCGAAGACGGCCTTCGCGGAAGCGCAGCCCTTCCTCGAGGCCAAGTACGTGGCGTACCGCGCGTGGGAGCAGGACAAGGCCCTGCCCTCGGGGGAGAGCTTCACGCACGACTTCCAGACGCTCGGGCGCGACCGCTTCCTCATCGGGGACCCGGCGCGCGTTCGCGAGGAGATCGCGCGCTACCACGCCCACCTCGGAATCACCGACCTCGTGGTGCGCGTGCAGTGGCCCGGCATGGACCCCGCGCGCGTGCTCCGGACCATCCGCCTGCTGGGTGACGAGGTTTTACCGCGCCTCGTGTAACATGCTCCGCGCGCTGGTCCCTTCCGGGAGGGCAACCCCGGCTCGTGTTTCACCCCGGACGTCCAGAAGGAGACTACGGATGAAGCGAGCGGTTGTGGCAATCCTGGTGGTCGTCGCGCTCTCGGCGTGCGCCTCGTCGGCGCCGCCGCCGCCGTCGGTCTACGTCAACCCCACGCGGGGCCAGACGCCGGAGCAGCAGGTGCGCGATCAGAACGACTGCATGCAGGTCGCCAAGGCCCAGACCAACTACGACCCGGCCATGGACACCGCGAAGGGCGCGGGCGTGGGCGCGGCCATCGGCGCGCTCGGCGGCGCGGCCGCGGGCGCGGCCATCGGCGCGGCCACGGGCAGCGCGGGCACCGGCGCGGCCATCGGCGCCGCCTCGGGGGCGACGGTCGGCGCGGTGGGCGGCGGCGTGTACCAGCACGGCCGCGGCAAGGAAGCGTACAACCAGGCGTACTCGAATTGCATGATGGGCAGGGGTTACGCCGTCAGGTAGAACTTACACGCGCTAGGCGGCGGCCAGGCGGGGCGCCGCGCCGAGCGTCTCGGACAGCGTCGACCAGACCACCGGCTTCGTGAAGACGACGTCGGCGCCGGCCTCGCGGGCGCGGCTCACGAACGGCTCGTCGTAGCCGGTGACCACGATGACCCGCGGCCGCCGCCGGGCGGCCGCGAGCACGTCGCGAATCACCCGGTCGCCCGCAAGGTCGGGCAGGCCGAGGTCGGTCAGCACGATGTCGAAATCGTTGCGGGCCGCGAGCTCCACCGCTTCCCGTCCGCTGCCCGTGGCGACCACGTCCAGACCGTCGGCGCGGAGCAGGATCGTAAACACTTCACGGATGTCCGGCGAGTCCTCGACGAGGAGCACCCGGCGGCGGCGGCGCTCTGCAACCCGCGTCCGATCCTTCATGCCGATCTGAATAGCAAGTCGAATGCCGGGTGACGCCGCGCCCCGGGCCGGCCCCGGGCCTTGACCCGTCCGGAGGGCCGATGGTCTACTGGGTCGCTCGTGAATAGCCCCTTGAAACGGACTCCACTTTTCGACGCCCACGTGAAAGCCGGCGCCCGCATGGTGCCCTTTGGCGGCTGGGAAATGCCCGTGCAATATGCCGGCATCGTCGAGGAGCATCGCGGCGTTCGCGCCGCCGTCGGCTGCTTCGACGTGAGCCACATGGGCGAGTTCGAGGTGGAGGGCCCGCAGGCCCTCGCCGCGCTGCAGCGGCTCACCACCAACGACGTGGCGGCGCTCGCCGTCGGCCAGGTGCAGTACTCCCTCCTCTGCTATCCCGACGGCGGCATCGTCGACGACCTCACGCTCTACCGGCTCGGGCCCGACCGCTACATGCTCACCGTGAACGCGTCCAACATCGACAAGGACTGGGCGCACGTGCAGCAGCACGCGGGCGGCGCGCGCTGGCGCAACGTCTCGGACTCCACGGGCCTGGTGGCCGTGCAGGGGCCGAAGGCGGAGGCCCTCGTGGGCCGGCTCGCCGATCGCGACGTCGCGTCGATCGCCTACTACCATTTCGCCGAGGGCGCCGTCGCCGGCGTCCCCACGCTGATCTCGCGCACGGGGTACACGGGCGAGGACGGCTTCGAGCTCTACGTGGCCGCGGCGGACACGCCGCGGCTCTGGGCGGCGCTGCTGGAGACCGGACGCGCCGACGGTGTCCAGCCCATCGGGCTCGGCGCGCGCGACACGCTGCGGCTGGAGATGCGCTACGCGCTCTACGGCAACGACATCGACCAGACGACGAACCCGCTCGAGGCCGGCCTGGGCTGGATCGTGAAGCCGGCCAAGGGTGATTTCGTCGGCCGCGACGCGATCGAGAAGTTCCGCGCGAGCGGCCCGGCCCGCAAGCTGATCGGGCTCGAGATGGCCGACCGCTCGGTGGCGCGCCACGGCTATCCCGTGGTGACCAAGAGCGGCCCCGGCATCGTCACCTCGGGCTCGTACGGGCCGTCCGTGGAGCGCTCCATCGCGATGGCCTACGTGCCGACCGCGGCGGCCGCCGTCGGCACCGAGATCGGCGTCGAGATCCGCGGCCAGGTGAAGCCCGGCCGCGTCGTGAAGACTCCCTTCCATCCGTCCCGAGTGAAAAAGTGAGGGCCTGACCCCATGGCGAACGTCCCCGCAGACCTGAAGTACACGCGCGAGCACGAGTGGGCCAAGCGGGAAGGGGACCGCATCCGCGTCGGGATCACGGAATTCGCGCAGGAGCAGCTGGGCGACGTGGTCTTCGTCGAGCTCCCGAAGGTCGGCGCCAAGGTCACCGCGCACCAGGCGTTCGGCGTCGTCGAATCCGTCAAGGCCGTGTCCGATCTCTTCGCGCCGGTGTCGGGGGAAGTCGTCGAGATCAACACCGAGCTGCCGCAGAAGCCGGAGACCGTCAACAAGGACCCGTACGGCAAGGGCTGGATGATCCTCGTCAAGCCGTCGAACGCGGGGGAGTGGGATCAGCTCCTGTCGAACCAGCAATACGACGAGTTCGTCGCGCAGGGCGGCGGTCACTGATGGCGAGCCGCTACATCGCGAACACGACCGCCGAGCAGCGCGAGATGCTGAAGACCGTCGGCGCGGCGTCGATCGAGGACCTCCTCGTCAAGATTCCGCCGAAGGCGCGCCTGTCGCGCCCGCTCGCGCTGCCGCCCGCGCTGGCCGAGGCGGACCTGGTGCGCCACATGCGGGCGCTGGCCGCGAAGAACGCCGACGCCGAGCGCTACGCGTGCTTCCAGGGGGCCGGCTCCTATGACCACTACGTGCCGAGCCCGATCAACCACCTGATCTCGCGCGGCGAGTTCTTCACCGCCTACACGCCCTATCAGCCCGAGGCCAGCCAGGGCACCCTGCAGGCCATATACGAGTATCAATCGATGATGTGTGAGCTGACCGGCATGGATGTCTCCAATGCCTCGTTGTACGACGGGGCCACGGCGGCGGCGGA
>DASYTM010000062.1:0-32428 GCA_036002345.1 Candidatus Methylomirabilota bacterium
GGCTGCAGCCGGTCGCGGCCGTCGCGCTGCTCGCGGCGATCGTGGTGAGCGCGACCGCGTTCGGTGGCGATCGGCTGGATTACGTCGTCGGCTGGTGGGCGCAGCAGTTCGTCCCCGCCCCCGTCGTGCCGCGCACCGCCGCCGTGATCGTGCCGCCCGTGGCGCCCGTCGCGGTGCCGCCGCGGCCGAGCCTGGCGAGCCTGCTCGACGCGGGGACGGCCGATCGCGAGGCGGCGCTGCGCCGGCTGTTCGCCCGCTGGAACGTCGACTATCGCCTGCGCGCGGGCGAGAGCCTGTGTGACGCCGCGTGGCGGGCGGGGCTGCGCTGTCTCGGCCGGGCCGGCACGTGGACCATGCTGCGACGGCTCGATCTGCCCGCGACGCTGACGCTGACGACGGCCGCGGGCGACCGGCACTACGTCACGGCGACCGCGCTCGGCGCCGACAGCGTCACCCTCGACATCGCAGGCCGTGCAATCACGCTGCCCCTCGGCGAGGTCGAGCGCGTGTGGGATGGCGCGTTCGTGGCGCTCTGGAAGACCCCGGACGTCGCGGCCAGCGAGCTGCGGCCGGGCGCCGATCAGAAGGCGCGCGTGCGCGCGTTCCAGCGCGCGAACGGCCTCACGCCCGACGGCGTCCTCGGCGAGGAAACGCTGCTGCGGCTCGCGACGACCACGCGCGCGGCGAACGTGCCCTCGCTGGTGAAGGCGGCGCCGTAAGCCGTGTCCTACATCCTGGACGCGCTCAAGAAAGCCGCGGAGCAGCGGAGCGGACCGCCGCCCGAGGTGCGGCGGCTGCTGTCGCCGGCGCCGGTCGCCGCGGCCCCGCCGACGCGCTCCGTGCCGATCATCGCCGCCGCGGCCGGGGTGATCGCCGCGGCCGCCATCGTGTGGGTGTGGCCGTCCCACGAGTCGCCGGCGCCCGACGTCAAGCCGGTCGCGGTGCAGGCGCCGGCGTCGAGGCCGGTGGCGTCGGCCGTCGCGGTACCGGCGTCCAAACCGCCGGACATCACGCCGCGCGCGACCGTCGAAACGCCGCGGGCGCCCGCCACGGACGTGACGCGGCCGACAGTGGCCGATCCACCGCGCGACAAGCCACGCCTTCCCGCAGCCGCCGAGTCACGCCCACCGGCGACCAGGCCGCGCGCCACGACCGAGCCGAACCCAGCCCGCGCGACACCGCCCATCGTCGCCTCACGGCCGCCGCTGTCGGCACCGCCGGAGGCCGCGGCGCCGGTCGCGCCGCGGACCGACACGACGAAGCTGCGCGTCGAAGTCATCGTGTACTCGGAGCAGCGGCCGCAGCGCTGGGTCTTCATCAGCGGCCGGAAGTACGTCGAGGGCGACATGATCGGCGACGGCGCGCGCGTCGAGGAGATCCAGCCCGCCAGCGTCGTCCTCGTGGAGAACGGCCGGCGCGTCACGCTGCGACCCTAGCGCGGGGGCAGCAGGTCCGCGACCGCGACGCGTTTCGGCGCCGCTAACGGCTTCGCAGTTACGCCGCGGCGGAGAAGTCGAATGCTGCCGTACCGGACGCCGTGACGGGTCCCCGGCGCGCTCACCGGGCGGCGATAGACCTCCAGGATTTTGTCCGTCAGGTTGACGATCCAGTACTCGCGGATCCCCGCGCGCGCGTAGAGCCCGCCCTTCCACCGCCGGTCGACCGAGAGGCTCGTGTCAGACACTTCGACGAGAAGGACGGGCTTGGCCGGATGGCTCTCGCCATAGGTCCATAATCCACCGCGCACGACGGCCAGATCAGGTTCCGGCTCAGATGCGTTGTCGAGCGCCACGGGCTTCTCGTCGCGCACGTGGAAGCCCGTGCCGAACGCACGCTCGAGCGCTTTACGCACGGCGGTGACGACCATGGCGTGAAGACTGCCCTGCGGCTCGTGCACGACGAGCAGCCCGTCGAGCAGCTCAAGACGCTCGTCGGGCTGGAACAGCCCGTGCTCTACGAGTCGCTCGTACTCGACCCGCGTCCAGCGGCGCGTCTTCATCGGCATCGGCAGACTCGCTGATCGTAATCGCCGCGACGGCGATGAAGCAATGTCACGGAACGGATACACATCACGCCCTCAGGCGCCGCGCCGGTCGAAGATCAGCGTCTGCTCGCACGCGCCGAAGGCGCCGTCGAGATCGGAGAGCGTCCCACGCGCCACGCCCGTGCCCGCATCGCCCACGCGCGTCTCCGCGGCCAGGAGGATCCAGGGCGCGCGCGGCTGGCGCCAGAAGACGAGCGTGAGGTCGGCGTTCACGAATGTCACTTCCTTGAGATTGACCACGGCGGAGATGCCGCTGCAGAGGTCGGCGGCGGAGACGGCGTGCACGAGCGCGGAGTTCTCCTCGCCGGGCACCAGCGCGCGCTTGAGATTGAACCAGCACGCGGCGGGGCCGGGCTTGAGCAGGTCGCCCTCCACGGTGCGCGTCTCGACGCCTGTGAAGAACGGGCTCCAGCGCACCGCGACCTCGGGGATGGGGCGGCCGGCGTCGGGACCCTTGGCGGGCGGCGTGCGATCGACGGGCGCCGGCGTGAGCGTCGGGTCGGCCTTGAGATAGACGGCGGTGCAGCGGGCCACGGGCTTGTCGCCCTGGGCGAGCGAGGCCTCCACCGTGCGCGCCTTGCGTCCCTCGCGCAGCACGCTGACGCTCGGCGTGAGCCGGTCGCGCGTGACGGGGCGCCAGAGATCGAACGACAGGCGCGACAGCACCATGCCCGGCGCGGCGCCCTTCTCGAGCGCGCGCACGATGAGCCCGCCGAACGCGCTGCCCTGCAGCAGATCCTTCGACCACGGCCCGACCGCCCACTCGGTGGGCTGGAACGACTCCCCGTCCGGAACGAACATGCACGGATCGGTCATGGCAGGCGATTCTCACCCATTGCGGGGGGCCGCGCCAACGTGTTACGAAAACCGCGTGCAAGGAGGGCACCATGAGCCTGACCCGCTTCTACTGGCTCCCCGCGTGAAACTCCGTGGTCATGAAGTACAGCAAGCAGCAGAAGGACACCTTCGGCATCCCGGCCACGAAGGCCTACACCGACCATCCGCTCTGGCGGAAGGATCCGCGCACCGCCGTCTTCCCGGAGACGCTGCCGAACGCGCGGCAGGTCGGCTACACGGGCCCGGCCGGACGCAAGGCCACCGAAGTGCTGAGCAAGTACATCATCGTCGACATGTTCGCGAAGGCGATCCAGGGCATGAGCGCCGAGGACGCCGTGAAGTGGGCGGCCGCCGAGCTGAAGAAGATCTACGCGGGATGACAAGCTGATGGCCACGCGGCTACCTCGGGCAGCTGACGCGCGCCCTCGCCGGCCGGCCGTGATCGCGACCACCGTCGTTGGCTCGTATCCCCAGCCGGACTGGCTCGTGGACAAGTCGCGCTATCGCCAGACCGTGGTGCCGCGCATCCGCATGCCCGAGCTCTGGCGCGTGGGCCCCGCGCACCTCGCAGAAGCGCAGGACGACGCCGTGCGGCTGGCCGTCGGCGACATGGAGGCCGCCGGCGTGGACGTCGTCACCGACGGCGAGCAGCGGCGCGAGTCGTACTTCAACCAGTTCGCCAACGGGCTCTCCGGCGTGGACCTCGATCGCCCCGGCGAGGCCATCAACCGGCTCGGCAAGCGCCAGCCCGTGCCGCGCGTGACGGGCCCGATCCGGCGCGAGCGTCCCGTGTTCCTGCGCGACGCGCAGTTCCTCCGCGCGACCACCACGCGCCGGATCAAACTGGCCGTGCCGGGGCCATTCACGCTGTCGGCGCTCGCGCAGGACGAGCACTATCGCGATCCCGAGCGGCTGGCCATGGCCTACGCCGCCGCCGTGAACGAGGAGCTGCGCGCGCTGGAGCCGGTGCTCGACTGGATCCAGCTCGACGAGCCCTACCTCGAGGCGCGCCCCGATGCGGCCAAGGCGTACGCGCTGCCGGCGATCGATCGGGCGCTGGCCGGCCTCAGCAAGCCGACGTGCGTGCACGTCTGCATGGGCTACGCGTTCTCGCACGCGCTGGCCGGCACCGCGAAGGCGGCTGGTTATGCGTTCGCGCTGGAGCTCGAGCGCTCGCGCGCCACCCACCTCTCGCTGGAGGCGGCCCAGCCGCGGCTCGATCTCGCCGCGCTCGCGGCGGTCCGCACCAAGACCATCGTGCTGGGCGTGCTCGACCTCGGCGCGCCGGAGCCCGAGACGGCCGACATCGTGGCGGCGCGTATCGCCGCGGCGCTACTTCACGTGCCCGCCGAGCGCCTCGTGGCCGCGCCCGACTGCGGCATGAAGTACCTGGACCGGCCCGGCGCGCGCGCCCGCCTGCACGCGCTCGTCGAGGGCGCCCGCCGCGTGTAGAGTGCGGCCATGAGCCTCATGCGCGCGCTGCTCGTCGTCGCCCTCGCCGGGTGCGCGACCTCGGCCGGCGTCACCTCGCTCGGCGACGGCCGGACCGGGACCTTTCCGATCCTCACGATCACGCTGCCGACCGTGAAGGGCTCGGTCGAGCAACCCGCGACGGTGACCGGCGACCTCACGTTACCCGCGGGCGCGAGCGGCCGCGTGCCCGCGGTGATCGTGCTGCACGCGTGCTCGGGCGTGGAGCCGTCGGTGCACGCGTGGGCCGGGGAGCTGAACCGCATGGGCTACGCCGCCCTCGTGGTCGACAGCTTCACCGGCCGCGGCGTCAAGGAAGTCTGCACGGGGCGCACGTCGGTCAACGCCGGGAGCCGCCTCGCCGACGTCTTTCGCGCACAGGAGCTCCTGGCGACCCATCCCCAGATCGACCCGAACCGCATCGGCGTGCTCGGTTTCTCGCACGGAGGGTGGATCGCCCTCTGGGCGAGCCAGGACATCTACCAGCGCATCTTCATGCGCGGCACCGCCGCTCCGCTCGCCGCCTACGCGGCCTTCTACCCGATCGGCTGCAACGCGCGCCTGACGAACGAGGCCGACATGGACGGCGGCCCGGTACGCATTTTCCATGGGACCGCCGACGACTGGACGGCCATCGACGATTGTCGCGAATGGGCGGCGCGCCGGCGCGCGGCGGGCAGGAACGTCTCGATCGTGGAGTATCCCGGCGCGATGCACGGCTTCGACGTTGCGTCCTTCAACCCGCCCCGGCGCCTGCCGAACGTGGTCAACCCCTCGCGCTGCAAGATATCTCAACAGGCCGATCGAACGTTCGTGGACGCGGACGGCAAGACGTTCAGCGGGGCCTCGCCCTGCGTGACGCGCGGCGCGTCGATGGGCTACGACGCGCGCGCGCATCAGCAGGCGATCGCCGACGTGAAGGCCTTCCTCGCGGAGGCCTTCACGCGGCGCTGACCGCTACTTGATCTTGTTGAACTTCGGGTGGTTCATCGGGCCGGTCAGGGAGGGCGACGGCGGCTGGAAGATCGGCGCCGTCGGCCCGGGCTGAATCCCGACGATGGGCGCGGACGGCATCACCGGCGGCGCCGCGAACGTCGGCGGCGCGGCGATCACCGGCGGCGCGGCCATCACGGGCGTCGTCACGATGGGCCCGCCGCCGGGCATCGCCCGCGGCCCCCGCTCGAGCGTCGGGCCCGCATCCGGCTTGTCGCCCTTGTCGAGCTTGTCGCCGAGCCGATCGGCGGCGCGATCGAACCGGTCGCTGAGCCGATCCAGCTTGTCGGTCGCGCGGTCCAGCTTGTCGGCCTTATCCGCCTTGGCGCTCTTGTCGGACGTGTCGTCGCCGAGGTTCGTCAGCGTGTCGCGCACCGTGGCGGCGTCGGTGGTGGACGTCGTGGGCGGCGCCAGCACGCCGATCAGGTCGCGTGCGCGGATCACCTCGTCGTTCACGTTCGTCGTCAGCTCCGGCGAGATGACCCGCACCGGGGGCGTGAAGTCGGTGGAGAGCTGGTTCGCGGTATCGACGGAGATCTCCTGCGGCCGCGCGGGCAGCACGCCGGCGTTCACCACGATGCTCTGGCGCACGCCGACCGGCACCGGGGCGCCGAGGGCGTTGCCCGTCACGGGATCGCGGCGGTAGACGTCCACCAGGCCCCGCAGCACGGTGATGGTCGACCGGTTCCTCCGGGCGTCGGCGACGACGATCGTGCCGCGGATGCCGGCGACGGCGTTCGGCGTCTTGATCTCGACGAGCTCGCCCGGGCGCATCTTCGACTTGTCCACGTTCACCGAGATGCGGCCGGTCAGCAGATCGATGGTGGAGGTGCCGGGCGCCTCCGTGATCGTGATGACCGAGTGCTCGCGCGCCGTGACGACGGCCTTGCCGCCGAGCAGCACGCGCGCGAACGCCTTCTCACCGGTGGCGATGCGGTCCTTCATGAACACGTCGTCCTTGAAGTTGAGCGGCGCCGGTGGCATCGCCACCCGCGTCACGGTGACGGCGCCGATGACGCTGGTCGCGACGCCGGCACGTTCCTGCGACCAGGCCGTGGCCGGAATCGAGATCGTGAGCATGAGGAGCCCCGCGAACGCGCGGATCGTCGTCGTCTTCATGTCGTCCCCCGGTTGGTCGGCGCGTTCCACATCGCCGCGCGTCTTGTGCATTGCCGGTACCAAACGAAAAGCGGACAGCAGGCAGTGAAGTTAGCGAGCGGGAGTCCGAGGAAGTCTCACAAAGCGGTCAGGAAACATTCGGGCACGTGCCAGCGTGCGCGAAACGACTCGGGCAAAAGACCGCGGCGGGCCGGTGGTCCCGGTTGGACCACCGGCCCCGCGCGCTACTTCAGCTTGAGCAGGTCCTTGAGGGCGACGGGCTGGGTCACGGCCGAAGGGGCCGTCGTCACGACCGGCGTCGTGCTCACCAGCGTCGGCAGGCTGCCTCCCACCACCGGGACCGTCGCCGTCGGCAGCGTGAGAACCGTGCCGAACTGGGTCGGCGCACCGCGCGAGCCGATGCCCTCGGCGCCCGATGCGTCGAGCCGGCCCGGCGAGACGTCGCGGCGGCCGGACTTCCCCGTGAGCGCGCTGATGACGTTCTGCGCGCGCGCGTATTCGTCCGTCGTGTTGGCCGGCGGAACGACGCGCACGGGCGCCGTGAAGTCGTTCGACAGGCGGCCGGCGTTGTCCACGCTGATCACCTGCGGACGCGCGGGCAGCACGTTGGCCTTCACCGTCACGCTCTCCCGGACGCTGACGGGCGTGGCCGGACCGAAGGCGTTGCCGCTGGCGGGATCGCGGCGATAGACGTCCACGAGACCGCGCAGCACGGTGATGGTGGAGGCGCCGCCGAGCGCTTCGGCGACGACGATCGTGCCCCGGATGCCGGCGACGGCGTTCGGGGTCCGGATCTCGACGATCTCGCCCGGCTTCATCCGCGCCTTGTCGACCGCGACCGCGATGCGGCCGGAGATGAGGTCGACCGTGGACACGCCCGGCATCTCGTTGATGGTGATGACCGAGTGCTCGCGCGCGGTGACGATGGCCTTGCCGCCGAGGAGCATCCGCGCGAAGCCCTTCTCGCCGGTGACCACGCGGTCGTTGAGGAACACGTCGTCCTTGAACTTCAGAGGAGCGGGCGGTGTGGCGACGCGCGCGATCGTCACCGGACCCACGACCGTCGTGGCGACGCCGACACGCTCTTGCGAAGCGGCCACCGCCGGAATCGTGAGCGTCAGTGCGAGCAGCATTCCCGTCATCGTCGTCTTCATCGCAGCCCCTCTTTTGATCGATGGAATTTTGGTGATCTCGGGGCGGGATAGTGCAGCGGGGGTGCCAAAGCCGGGAGCCTCGATATTCAGCGCAGTTAGCGGCGCGAGCGCGCAAGCCCTGGATCGTGTTCAGCCGGAGCCCCGAGCCACCCTGGCACGCGCCTGGGCAGAGAGTAGCCGCTCCCAGGGGCTCGCCGGCGGGGGTAGACTGGCCGCCGTGCCCCGCAAGGAACCGCCGGCGCCCAAGCGCGTCCTCTCGATCCACGCGCATCCCGACGACCAGGAGTTCACCGTCGCCGGCACGCTCGCGAAGTGGGCGCGCGCGGGCAGCGAGATCGTCACCGTGTGTCTCACCCGCGGCGAGGCGGGCTCGAACAAGTCGACGCCCGCGGAGATGACGCGCGAGCGGCTGGCGAAAATCCGCGAGGAGGAGCAGCGCGCGGCGTGCCGCGTGCTGGGCATCGCGGAGGTGATCTTCCTCGAGTACAAGGACGGCGAGCTCATGCCGTCGATCGAGATGCGGCGCGATCTCACGCGGCTCGTGCGGCGCCACAAGCCCGACGCCGTCGTGCTCGGCGATCCGACCGTGCGCTTCTACGGCACCCGCTACATGAACCACCCGGACCACCGGGTGGCCTCCGACGTGGCGCTCGACGCGATCTTTCCGTCGGCGGAGACGCGCTTCATCTTCTCCGAGCTGCTGGACGAGGGGCTGGCGCCCCACCACGTGAGCGCGGTCTGGCTCTTCGGCCCCGACCGCTCCGACACGTTCGTGGACATCGCCGCCACGCTCGACGCCAAGGTGCGCGCGCTGCGCGAGCACAAGAGCCAGATGGGCGACTGGGATCCGGGTCCGATGGTCCGCGGCTGGGCGCGCGACCAGGGCAAGGCGCGCAAGCTCCGGGCCGCGGAGGCGTTCCGTCGCATGGTCCTGGAGGGCTAGATGAACACCCCGTTCATCATCGGCGCCGGGTAACGCAGGCCGGCGGCGGCGCCGGTGGGGACGGCGTCCGAGATACGCGCGACCTCGTCCGCGTTCAGCCGCACGTCGGCGGCGCCGACGTTCTCCTCGAGACGGTCGCGCCGCTTGGTGCCAGGGATCGGCACGATGTCCGGGCCCTGCGCGAGGAGCCAGGCCAGCACGAGCTGGCCGGGGGTGCAGCCCTTCTCCCGCGCGAACTGCTCGACCTTCTTCACGTGCTCCACGTTGCGCTGTAGATTGGCTTCCTCGAAGCGCGGATGGGCGCGCCGCCGATCGTCCGCGGGAATGTCGGCGACCTTGTGGACCTGGCCCGTCAGCAAGCTGCGGCCGAGTGGGGAGTAGGCGACGAACGAGATTCCCAGCTCGCGCAGCGTGGGCAGCGTCTGCTCGGCCTCGACGCGATAGAGCAGCGAGTACTCCATCTGCACGGCGGCGATCGGGTGGACCTTGTGGGCGCGGCGGATGGTGGCGGGCGCCGCCTCCGACAGGCCGAGGTAGCGCACCTTGCCCTGCTCGACCAGCCGCGCCATCGCCCCGACGGTGTCCTCGATGGGCACCGAGGGGTCCACGCGGTGCTGGTAGTAGAGGTCGATCACGTCCACGCCGAGGCGCTTGAGGCTCGCGTCACACGCCTGCGGCACGTACTCGGGCCGGCCGTCCGCGCCCGGCGTGCCGTCGGACTTGCGGATGTTGCCGAACTTGGTCGCGAGGATCACCCGGTCGCGCCGGCCGCGCAGGGCCTGGCCGAGCAGCGTCTCGTTGTGGCCGAAGCCGTACGCGTCGGAGGAGTCGATGAAGCTCACGCCGAGATCGACGGCCCGCTGCACGACGCCGAGCGACTGCGAGTCGTCGCCCGGCCCGTAGGCGCCGGACATCGACATGCATCCGAGCCCGAGGGCCGAGACCTCGAGCGTGCTGCCGCCGAGCCGCCGGCGCTCCATCACACACGCTCCTTGAGCGCGGCGAGGACGCGCGCCGGCGTCATGGGCAGGCGCCGCAGCCGCACGCCGGTGAGCGCGGCGATGGCGTTGCCGATGGCCGGGCCCGTGGGCGGCAGCCCGACCTCGCCGATGCCGCCCGGAGCGTTGTCGGTGGCCATGACCTCCACCTGGATCTCCGGACAGTCCGCCATGCGCAGCAGCGTGTAGTCGTGGAAGTTCGACTGCTGCACCTGGCCGTCCTTCACGGTGATGCGCTCGCCGAGCACGCTCGACACCCCGAAGACGGCCGCGCCCTCGATCTGTGCCACCACGTTATCGGGCAGGATCGCGATGCCGGGATCCACGGCGGACCAGAGCTTGTGGACGCTGATCTTGCCCGTCTGCCGGTTCACGGAGACCTCCGCGACGGTCGCGATGTACGAGCGCCAGGTGTCGGAGAAGCCGATGCCCAGCGCGCGGCCGGCGGGGCGCTTGCCGTCCCAGTCCGCCATCTCCGCGGCCTTCTTCACGACGGCGGCCGCGCGCGGGTTGCCCGCGAGCATCTTGAGCCGGAAGGCCACGGGGTCGAGCTTGTGGGCGCGCGCGATCTCGTCCAGGAACGACTCGATCGCGAACTTCGTGTAGCCGGCGCCGACGGAGCGCCAGAAGCCGACGTCCCAGCCGCGCTCCTCGCGCAGGTACTCCATCATCTGGTTCGGCACGGCGTAGGACAGCTCGAAGCCCTCGAGCACGGGCGCGTCCACGCCCTTGGCCGCCTCGAACGCGCGCGGGTTGGCGCGCGCGTAGATGGACGGCGCGGCGATGCGGTAGCGCCAGGCCGTGACGTTGCCCGCGTCGTCCGTCGCCGCTTCCAGATACTGCGCGGTGAGCGGCCGCAGCTTGTCGTTCTTGACGTCGTCTTCGCGGCTCCAGATCACCTTGACCGGCCGGCCCATCTCCTTGGAGAGGAGCACGGCGTCGGAGGTGAAGTCCTGCTCGAGGCGCCGGCCGAAGCCGCCGCCCAGCAGCGTGGTGTTCACCTTGACCGCCGTCGGCGGCAGCTTGGTGAGGGCGGCGGCGGTGAGCATCGTGAGCGTCGGGGACTGGGTCGGCACCCACAATTCGACGGAGTCCGGCTTCACCCACGCCGTCGCGTTCATCGGCTCCATCGTCGCGTGGTAGACGTGATCGGTGACGTAGACGCCGGTGAAGCGGCGCGACGCCTCGTTGAACGCCTTGCCCACGTCGCCCGCCTGGTGGGCCACCACGCCCTTCTTCGACGCGACGCTCGCGGCCACGCCGACGTAGTCGGCGACGACGGCCTCGCTGTCGTACTTCTCCGCCGGCGCGCCCTTGGACCAGGTGACCTTCAGCGCGTTCTTGCCCTTCTGCACGTCCTGGTAGCCGAGGCCGACCACGCCGACGCCGTAGGGTAGCGCCACGACCTTGACGACGCCCGGCAGCGACAGCGCCGCCGCGTCCTCGATCTTCTCCGGCTTGCTGCCCGGCACGGGCGCGCGCAGCACGCCGCCGATGAGCATGTCGGGCACGGACTGGTCGATCCCGAACTTGGCCGCGCCGGTGACCTTCTCCGGCAGCTCGATGCGCGCGTGGTTCTTGCCGATCAGCCGGAACTCGCTCGTCTTCTTCAGATCCGCGGCGGTGACGGTGGGCAGCGTCGCCGGCGCCTTGGCGAACTGCGCGATCTCGCCGTACGCGAGCCGGCGGCCCGAGGCCTTGTGCACGACGACGCTCGGCTCCGTGGTGAGCTCGCCGACGGGCACGCCCAGGCGCTCGGCGGCGGCGTCGAGCAGCACCCGGCGCGCCTGCGCGCCGGCCAGGCGGAGCGGCATCCAGTAGCCCGGCGTGGAGCGGCTGGCGCCGGTGACCTGGGCGCCCCCGAAGCCGGGGTTGCCGTAGCCGGGCCCCTGCGGCGAGTGGCGGATCTTCACCTTGCTCCAGTCCGCGTCCAACTCCTCCGCGACGACGAGCGGCATCCCGGTCATCGCGCCCTGGCCCATCTCGACGGCAGGCGCCACGATCGTGATCGTGCCGTCGGGCGCGATCGTCACCCAGATGTTCGGCGCGAAGCCGCCGGCCTGCGCGAGAGCCTTCGCGAGGCGGCCGGTGAACGTGAAGGTGAACGTCAGGCCGGCCGCGGAGCCGGCCACGAACGCGCGGCGGGACAGCACCGTCGCCATGGCTAGCCCTCCTTCACGGCACGCTCGATGGCGCGCACGATCCGGTTGTAGGTGCCGCAGCGGCAGAGGTTGCCGTTCATGCCCTGCACGATCTGGGCGCGCGTCGGCTTCGGATTGGACTTGAGCAGCGACGCCGCCTGCATGATCTGGCCCGACTGGCAGTAGCCGCACTGGAGCACCTGCTCGGTGATCCACGCCTTCTGGAGCGGATGGCTGCCGTCGGGCGAGAGCCCCTCGATCGTCGTGACGGAGCGGCCCTGCGCCTGGCTCATGCGCGTGATGCACGAGCGCACGGCGCGGCCGTCGAGATGCACGGTGCATGCTCCGCACTGCGCCACGCCGCAGCCGAACTTGGTGCCGGTGAGGTTCAGCTTCTCGCGGATGACCCAGAGCAGCGACTCGTCGGGCTCGGCGGCGACGTCCACGGATTTGCCGTTGACGGTCAGGCGCATGTGATCTCCTCCCCTGGGACGACGGGTGCCGGGGATGGTAGCACGGGCCTCGCGACCGTATAGTGACGCCGATGCCCGTCCACGCCCGGCACGGCAACCCGCCCGACCTCAAGCGGCTCATGCGCCGGCAGCTCGCGAAGACGCGCGCCCGCTGGCAGCGTCCCGAGCGCGTGCTGCGCGTCCTCCGCGTGCGCCGCGGCGCCGTCGTCGCGGACGTCGGCTCCGGCCCCGGCTACTTCACCACGCGGCTGGCGCGCGCCGTCGGCCCCCGCGGGCGCGTGTACGCCGTGGATCCGGAGGCCGAGGTGCTCAAGGTGCTGGTGAAGCGGCTCGACGGAGCCAAGAACGTGACGCCCGTGCTGAGCCGCGACGACGATCCGATGCTGCCGCCGGGTTCGTGCGACCTCGCGATGTTCGTCAACGCGTACCACCACGTGGCCGACGGCCCGGCGTTCCTCCGGCGCTTGGCGCGCTGCCTCAAGCGCGGCGGGCGGCTGGCCGCGATCGACTGGGCGTACCGCGAGACTCCAGTGGGCCCGCCCATGCACCGGCGGATTCCGCCCGAGAAGCTGGAACGGATCGCGTCGCGCGCGGGGCTGCGGCCCGTCGCGCGCCACGAGTTCCTGCCCTACCAGTACTTCGTCGTGCTCGCGCGCCGGCGCTGAGTTTTGCCGAGAAAGCTCCGCTTAACTTTCACTCGGGCACTCATCGGCGTGGCGGGGATCGCGCTGGTCATGGCGGGCCTCTTCGCCTATCTCTACGCCTCGGCTCGCATCGAGGTTCTGCCCGACGATCAGAAAGCGGTCCGCCTCATCGAGTCGGAGTTTGGTGCGGCGACGGAAGTCATCGCCGCTACGCCGAGCGGATTCACTCTGAAGGTTCCGAACAACGGGAGGTGTGGGACTGGAGCCATCTATACCGTCACATACACCTTCACGGGATCGAGGCTCACGCGCCTCCGCGTGCCCTGCGACACGACGGCCATCGTGCTCGCACCGGTCACCAAGTACTCGGTGACGTATTTGGACGCGAACGACAACCCGACGACGTCAGCCCCGGCAATCCGCGCGTTGATAGTCAGGCTCGCACGGCCAACGGAGACCCTCACTCTCGTCATGCGCGGACCGAACCTCTAGCGTTTTGGAGATCGCGGTGTGGGCTCGGTTACACTGCGCACGCCCGCGCGCGCCGCTGCCCAAGCCAGACCGTCTTCGGCGCGATACGTTGATCCGCCCGGCGTGGCCGGCGTATCGTCGCTGCATGAGCCGTCTGCCTCCGGTGAAGACGCGGCGCTTCACGCGCGTCGAGTACGACCGGCTCGTCGAGCAGGGATTCTTCGGCGACGAACGGCTCGAGCTGCTCGATGGATTGCTCGTTTTCAAAGAACCTCAGGGCAGCCGCCATGCCGCCGTGGTCGGGCTCGTTCGCGTCGCGCTGGAGCGCGCGTTCGGCCCGAGGTACCACTGCCGCGATCACGCGCCCATCGCGCTCGATCGTCTGTCCGAGCCCGAGCCGGACGTCGCCGTCGTGCCCGGTCGCATCGAGCAGTACGTCGACGCACATCCGGCCGAGCCGGTCCTCGTCGTCGAGGTTGCCGACTCGTCGCTCGCCAAGGATCGGCTGCGCAAGAGCGCGCTCTACGCGCGCGCCCGGCTCGCCGATTACTGGGTCGTCAACCTCGTCGATGAGGTGCTCGAGGTCTATCGGGACCCGGTCAGGATGCCGGTCGGATGGCGATACAAGACGGTCACGCTGCTCCGGCGCGGCGCCACGGTGAGACCGCTCGCCGCGCCGCGCGCGCGAATCCGCGTCCGCGCCTTGCTGCCCTAGCCCTTCGTCCCCACCGCCAGCTTCGCGGAGTTCGGGATGTCGTAGCCGCCGGCGTCGAGCGCGTACGCGACGGCCAGCTTCTCGAAGGCCGCGCGCACGCGGCGCTGCATCTCGGGCGGCTGGCCGCGCACCACGCTTCCGATGCGCAGCATTCCCCCGAGCCCGCCGTCCCACCACGCGTCCAGCGTCGGCGCGTGGTGCGTCCACCCGAGCGTCGTCACGGTCGCCGCCGCGAGGCCGGCGCCGCGCAGCAGGCTGACGAGCGCCGCGTCCGCGGAATACGTGAACGGCGGCGGTCCGTGCGGCAGATCGGCGGGCGGCTGGGCGCCCGCGGCGGTCACGGCGTCGAAGAACACGCCGTTGACGCGCGAGCGCTCTGGCACGTCCCACCACGTGAGCGCGAGCCGGCCGCCCGGGGCCAGCACCCGCGCCATCTCCTTCACCGCGATCTCGGGCCGCGGGAAGTGGCCGAGGCCGAAGTTGCACACGAGGGCCTCGAACGCGCCCGCCTCGAATGGCAGCGCCTCGGCGTCGCCCTCGCGGAAGCGGATGCCGCGATGGGCGCGCGTGGCCACGGCGACCATCTGGGGGGAGAGATCCACGCCGCTCACGCGCGCGCCGCGCGCCGCGGCGGCGGCCGCCACGTGGCCCGGGCCGCACGCCACGTCGAGCACGACGACGCCCGCGCCCACGCCCGCGCCGTCGAGGAGCGGCTCGATGGCGCGCGCGGTGTTGCCGGCGAAGAAGTCGTCGTAGGTCGCGGCGAGGCGGTCGTGGCCGATCTGCTCGAACCGGCGGAACGCCTCGGGGTCCATCGTGCGGTAGATTATGCGCCACACGGAGGACCGCATGGCTCGCAAGTCGCCGCCCCCCATCGCCCGCCCCGTCAGCGCCGACGACATCGATCCCCGCCACCGCTGGGACCGCCCGCTGCAAGCGCCCGGCCACACCCAGGTGGACTTCGAGGAGCGCGTCGAGTTCAAGCGCCTGCACGCCTATCGGCTCGGCCGCGCGCGCCAAGCCCTGGCAAAGTCGGGGCTCGGCGCGGTCCTGGCCTTCGACCAGTACAACATCCGCTATCTCTCGGGGACGGTCATCGGCGAGTGGGCGCGCGACAAGCTCACGCGCTGGTGCCTGCTCACGGGCACCGGCGAGCCGTGGGTATGGGACTTCGGCTCCGCCGCGCGGCACCACCGCCTCTACGCGCCGCAGATCCCCGAGCGCCAGTCGCTGGCCGGGATGGTCGGCATGCGCGGTGCGGTGTCGCCCAGGGCCGGGCTCTTCAAGCGCGCCGCGGAAGAGATCCGCGACATCTTGAAGGTGGAGGGCGTGGCGGGCATGCCGCTCGGCATCGACCTCGTCGAGCCCCCGTTCCTGTTCGCGCTGCAAGAGGCGGGCGTCGAGATCCGCGACGGCCAGCAGGTGATGCTCGAGGCGCGGATGCTCAAGAGCCAGGACGAGCTGACCCTGCTCAACATGGCCGCGGCCATGGTCGACGGCGTCTACCAGGACATCTTCGAGGCCCTCAAGCCGGGCGCGCGCGAGAACGAGATCGTGGCGCTGGCGAACAAGCGGCTCTACGAGATGGGCAGTGACAACGTGGAGGCGATCAACGCGATCTCCGGCGAGCGCTGCAGCCCGCACCCGCACAACTTCACCGACCGCATCATCCGCCCCGGCGACCAGGCCTTCTTCGACATCATCATGTCGTTCATCGGCTACCGGACGTGCTACTACCGCACGTTCAGCGTGGGCAAGGCGACGAAGCCGCAGCTCGTGGCCTACAAGAAGGCGCGGGAATGGATGGACGAGGCCATTGCGCTGATCAAGCCCGGCGTGGCCACGGACAAGATCGCGCGCGCCTTCCCCAAGGCCCAGGAGATCGGCTTCGAGAGCGAGATGGCGGCCTTCGGGCTCAATTTCTGCCACGGCATCGGGCTCGGCCTGCACGAGCGGCCGATCATCAGCCGCTTGAACTCGTTCGACGACCCGATGGAATTACAGACGGGGATGATGTTCGCGGTGGAGACGTACTGCCCGGCGACCGACGGGACGTCGGCGGCGCGCATCGAGGAGGAGGTCATCGTCACGCCGGGCGGCGCCCAGATCATCACGCTGTTCCCGGCCGACGAGCTGCCGATCGCCAACAAGTATTGAGCGGCGACGACCGGCTCGAGTACGAGCGGCGCGTCAACCGCGTCATGGATCACGCGCGCGCCCACCTCGGCGAGCCGCTGACGCTCGCCGACCTCGCCCGTGTCGCCGCCTTCTCGCCCTTCCACTTCCATCGCGTCTTCCGCGCCGTGACCGGCGAGACGCTGTTCGGCTTCGTCCAGCGTGTCCGGATCGAGCGGGCGGCGGCCATGCTGCTCTACAGCGACGCGAGCGTGCTGATCGTCGCGCTCGACCACGGCTTCGCCTCCGCCGCGACGTTCGCCCGGGCCTTCCGCGCCCACTTCGGCATGACCGCGACGGCGTGGCGGGCGGGCGGCGCCGCGCGGTGGCGCCGGCGCCGGGAGCGGGAGCGCAAGCCGGGCAAACAACTTCGCAACGCCGGCAAAGCACGCGGACGGATGCGGGCGCATCGTCGGGGCAAGGAGGCCGACATGAGCAGCGTTCAGGTGCGGCGGCAGCCCGCGTTCCACGTCGCCTTCATGCGCTACACGGGCCCGGCGGGCGGAGGGGGCGGCATCTCGGATCTCTGGCAGAAACTCACCGCTGGATGGAAGCGCACGGCCTGACGGGGCCGGAGCGCATCACGATCGGCGTGGCCCACGACGATCCCGGCGTCACCGCGCCGGACAAGTATCGCTACGACGCGTGCGTGGTGGTGCCGCGCGACTTCGCGCCCGATCGCCTCGTCGACGTCATGGACATTCCCGCCGGCGTGTACGCGGTGGCGCCGTTTCAGGGCACGGCGCACGAGATCCTGCCCGCGTGGGAGAGCGTGTTCGCGGCGTGGCTGCCGGGCGGCCGCTCTGAGAACGCGTCCGCGGCGCTGACGGCGCGGTAGAGTCACGGGCATGGCCGCCGACTGCATGCTCTGCCGCGCCGAGCGCATCACGCCGTGGTTTCACGAGGACGAGATCTGCTGGATCGCCGAGTGCGAGATCTGCGAGACGCCGATGGTGGTCTGGCGTGAGCACGGGGTGAGCCCGCCCGACGCGCATCTCTCGCACATGCTCGCGCATCTGAAGAACGTGGCCCAGGCCCAGATCGGTGATCACTGGTTGGACCGGCACATGCGCAACATTCCCGACCACTGGCACGCGCACGCGCGCCCGGCGGGCGGGTTTTTCGGGCGCTAGGGATAGAATATGAAGCCCATGGCGGATCTTCAGAAGGCGCTGACCGAGGACCTGGGGGGCATCCCGTTCCGCACCGAGCTGTCGCTGAAGCCGGTGATCGACTTCTGGACGCGCATGGCCGGCGAGGACTCCGCCAAGGGCGCGGTGGCCCGGGTCATCGCCGAGCAGGTCGCCCGCGTGCCCGAGCTGCTCGGACCGCTGACCGATTGCAGCGTCGTCGAGCGCCACCAGGACATCCTCGACCTCCTGATGGCCGCGGCCTTCCCGCCGGCCCTCGCCGAGCACGGGTACGGCGCCGCGATGGTGCCCATGCAGCTGCACGGCTTCTACGCCACGCCGCCCATGGAGCGCCTCCTCATGACGGAGGACTGGCGCCTCAAGGGGCGCATCAACCTCGACACGAAGATGGTCGCGGCCATGCGGCGCGCCTACGCCTACGCCCTCGTGCTGCACAAGGTCTACGGCGTGGACCTCGAGCTCGAGACGCCGCTGATCCTGACCGTGCCCGATCCCGAGACGGGACTCGACCGCCACTTCCGCCTGCTCTTCGACTGGACGTTCGTGGACGTCGAGGTGACGGGGCCGAAGCCCGAGCTGCCCGACAACGCGTGCCAGCGCTTCCAGGCCGACCTCCTGAACGCGGAGGGCCTGGGCGACCTGCTGCCGTCCGACCGCTTCCTGCTGCGCGGCTTCACCATCCTGAAAGCGCTCGAGGTGACGGACCAGGAAGTGCTCTCCGCGCTCAAGCGCGATCTCATCGACCGCGAGTCGATCGTGTCCAAGGAGCGGTTCTGCGGCGTGGAGATGCGGCTGCGCACGCTGTTCCGCCGGCCGAATCTCAAGCTCGGCATCGGCGCCATCGACGGCGAGCGCGTGCTGATCCTCAACGATTTCTCGTCCCACGAGCACGCGTGCATCTTCGCGGACTCCGCGCATCACAAGGTGTCCGAGTTCACGGGCACCGTCTACATGCGCGCCGTGAAGGACGGGCGGCCGCTCATCGTCGAGGATCTCGCCGCCATGCCGAACCGCACGCCGGTCGAGGACTCCGTCCTCGCCTCCGGCATCCGCACGCTGGTGGTGGTGCCGCTGCACTATCAGGATCGCGTGATCGGGACCCTGGAGCTCGGCTCGTCGGAGCCCGACGACCTCGACGCCACCCACCTGCCGAAGATCCACGAGCTGGCGCCGCTGTTCGCCATGGCCGTGCGGCGCAGCATGGACGAGTTCAACGCGCGGGTGCAGACGGAGATCAAGGAGCGGTTCACCGCCATCCACCCCGTCGTGGAGTGGCGCTTCCGCAAGGCGGTGCTGGACGGGCTGGAGCGGACGGGCGACCCCGGCGCGGCCGAGCTCTCGCCGATCGTCTTCGAGAACGTGTACCCGCTCTACGCGCTGTCGGACATCCGCGGCTCGTCGGTGCAGCGCGAGCGCGCCATCCAGGCGGACCTGCTCGCCCAGCTGGCGCTGGCCCGCGACGTGATCGACGCCGCCTACGCCGCGCGGCGCCTGCCCGCCCTGGACCAGCTCCGCTACCGGATCGACCGGCACGCCGAGCAGATCCGCGAGGGCGTGGCCGCCGGCGACGAGGTCGGGATCATCTCGTTCCTGCGCGCGGAGGTCGAGTCGCTCTTCGAGCACCTCACCGGCTTCGGCGACGACCCGCGCGCGACCATCGACGCCTACCGCGCCGCGCTCGACGCCCGCCTGGGCGCCGTGTACCGCCAGCGCCGCGTGTTCGAGGAGAGCGTCACGCGCATCGCCGACATGATCTCCTCGTATCTCGATCTCGAGGAGCAGGCCGCGCAGGACATCTTCCCGCACTACTTCGAGAAGCAGAAGACGGACGGCGTGGACCACCAGATCTACGTCGGCGGCTCGCTCATCGAGGACGGGGGCTTCGACCCGATCTACCTCAAGTCGCTGCGCCTCTGGCAGCTCATGGTGGCCTGCGGCATCGCCGCGCGCGCCGACCGGCTGACGGCCGATCTCCCGGTGCCGCTCCACACCACGCACCTGGTCCTCGTCCAGCACATGCCGATGTCGATCCGCTTTCGCTTCGACGAGAAGCGCTTCGACGTGGACGGCGCCTACGACATCCGCTACGAGATCGTGAAGAAGCGGATCGACAAGGCGGTCATCAAGGGCAGCACGGAGCGCGTGACCCAGCCCGGCAAGCTCGCCATCGTGTACGGCCAGCCCGGCGAGGCCGCGGAGTACCGGGGCTACCTCGAGTACCTCCGCCACCTCGGCTACGTCGGCGGCGAGGTCGAGGAGCTGGAGCTGGAGGAGCTGCAGGGCGTGCACGGCCTGCGCGCGCTCCGCGTGACGGTGACGCTGCGCGACGCGCCCGCCGTCCCCGCCGCCGCCCAGGCGCTGCGCGCCACCGCCGGCCGCTGAGGCCGGTGCCCCGGGTCGCGGGCGTCCTCTTCGACATCGGCGGCGTCGTCCAGGACTCGCCGCTCCACGCCATCGCCCGCTACGAGCGCGACCACGGCCTGCCCGCCAACGCCATCAACCGCGCCGTGGTCGCCTCCGGCGAGCGCGGCGCGTGGTCGCGGCTGGAGCGGGGCGAGCTGACGGTGGAGGCGTGGTGCGGGCCGTTCGAGGCCGATTGCCGGACGCACGGCGTGGCCGTCGACGGCCGCCGTCTCATGACCTACATCGCCGAGGCGGGCCGCGAGCGCCCGCAGATGCTGCGCGCCATCGCGCGGCTGCGCGAGCGCGGGCTGCGCGTGGGCGCCCTGACCAACAACTGGGTGCGCGAGGAGCCGGCGCCGCACCGCCTGCGGGAGCACTTCGACGTGGTGATCGAGTCGCAGGCCGTCGGCATGCGCAAGCCCGATCCGCGGATCTACGAGCTGGCGTGCCGCGAGCTCGGCGTGACGCCGCCCGAGACGGCGTTCCTCGACGACATCGGGCTGAACCTCAAGTCCGCGCGGGCCCTCGGCATGCACACCATCAAGGTGGACGAGCCCGACGCGGCGCTGCGCGAGCTCTCCGCCCTCGTGGGCTTCGACCTCCTCGCCTGAGTTCGGGCTTATGATCTCGGCATGGCCAACGAGCGCGGGCGGCTGCCCAAGGCACGGCGCGAGGAGCTGAACGAGCATCTCCAGCGGATGCTCGACCGCTGGTACGGCAACGCCTACAAGGACGACAACCTCTTCCTCACGATGGCGCGGCGGCCCGGCTTGCTGGACGCCACGTGGGGCTTCATCCGCTACATCTACGGCGGCGGCTCGTCGATCGAGCCCGAGTTGTTCGAGCTGGTCCGCGTCAAGCTCGCCTGGAACAACCGCTGCGTGCACTGAAGCCTCGCGCGCTCTTCCTCGGCCGTGAGCCGGGGCGCGACCGAAGACCTCGTCGAGAAGCTCGCCGACTACGAGCGCTCGGATCTTCCCGAGCGGACCAAGGCGGCGCTTCGGCTGGCCGACCGGCTGACGGGTGAGGATCCCCAGGTGGACGACGCGTTCTACGACGCGCTACGCCAGCACTTCAGCGACGAGCAGATCCTCGACCTCGGCATGACGGTCACGTTCGCGAGCGGCTGGCAGCGCTTCATCGAGGCCTTCGGGATCGTGCCCGACCGCTGGCGCGACGGCGCGCCGCCACCCTTCCACGCGCTGCACTAGAACATGGGGGGCCCCGAAATGGCCCCCCAAACCCCCCACCGCTCGGGACGCCCCGGCGAAGCGGTGGCGCCCCTCGATTGCCGCCGTGGTATCATGGTCACGAGTTCATGACCATGGGCGGGGTCAGCTAGCCATGAAGAAGATGCCGGCCGGAGAGTTCAAGGCCCGCTGTCTGCGGGTGATGGAAGACGTCAAGAAGTACCGGACGCCGGTGGTGATCACAAAGAAAGGCCGGCCGGTGGCCAAGCTCGTCCCCGTCGACGAGCCTGTCAAAGACATCTTCGGGTGCATGGCCGACACCGTGAAAGTCGTCGGAGATGTCGAGTCGCCGGTCTTCCCGGCAAGGGCCTGGAAAGCCTTTCGATGATCGTGCTCGATACCCACGCCTTCGCGTGGCTGATGTTGGCGCCAAGCGAGCTTTCTCAGGCCGCGGCGCGCGCGATTCGCGCGAGCGTGAAGTCGGGCGGGATTGCCGTCGCATCTGTCACCCTCTGGGAGCTGGCGGCGATGGTAGCGCGCGGCCGGATCGTCCCGAACGCGCTGCCGGAGGCATGGATCACAGACCTGGTCGCGCGAAGCGGCGTCACGGTCAAGGAGATCACACCGGCGATCGCCACGCTCGCCGCGCAATTTCCGGAGCCTTTCCCCGGTGACCCTGCCGATCGGCTCATCGCCGCTACGGCTCGCGCCGATGGAATCCCGCTGGTGACGCGCGATCGACAACTCCGCCGCAGCGCCGACGTGCATACGATCTGGTAAAGACCTGACTACGAGCTTGCGCGCGTGACCTTGGCGGCGATGAGCCCGTCGATCGCCCCGGCCCCGAACCCCAGCTCGCCCAGGATCGCGCGGGTCGCGGAGCCGAACGCGGGCGTCGGCGCGCCGGGCTGGAAGCCGTCGCCGTCCATCCTCACGGGCGGCGCCAGCACGCGCACGGGGCCGAGCGCGGGGTGCGGCAGGTCGTGGAAGAAGCCGTTGGCGCGCGCCTGCTCGTCGTCGAAGAGCTCGGTGGAGAACCGCACGGGCGCGCCGGGGATGCCGGCCTCGTCGAAGATCGGCTTCCATTCGGCGGCGGTGCGGGAGGCCATCACCTTCTCGCAACGGCGGCCGAGCTCCGCGTAGTAGCGCTCGTTGGCGGCGCGGTCTGCGCCGCGCGGCCCCTCGTCCACGAGCCCGAGGACCTTCATGAGCGCGCGCTGAAGCCCCGGGCTCACGCACGCGATGCCCACCACGTCGTCCTTCGTCGCGTAGGTGCGGTAGTAGACGTCGAGCATGGACGGCGTGCGCGCCGACACCACGATCTCCTCCTGCGCCTCGAAGGGCTGCCCCGCCGCGCGCATCAGGGCCAGGCGCGTCCGCACGTCCGCGTGCACCGGCCCGTCCACCGACTCCACGCGCACGAACGAGTTGTTCTGGGCGACGAGCGCGGCCATCATCAGCGCCGCGCTCACCTCGCCGCCGCGACCGGTGCGCTCGCGTCGCAGCAGCGCGGACGACACGCCGAAGGCGAGCGAGAGCGCGCAGATGTAGTCGGCGACGGGCGCCTCGCCGGTGGCGGGCACGCCGTCCTCCACCTTGCCGAGCGAAGCCATGAGCCCGGTGCGCGCCTGCACGACCAGGTCCATGCCGGCCAGGAGCGCGTCGGGGCCCCGGCGGCCGAAGGCGCTCACGCTGCCGACGATCAGCCGCGGGAAGCGCGGCGCCAGCGACGCGTGATCCAGGCCGAACTCTTCGGCGAGCCCGGGACGGAAGTTCGTCAGGACGACGTCCGCGCGGGCGAGCAGCTTCTCGATGACGTCCTTCGCGCGCGGGTGGCGCAGGTCGAGCGGGAGCGAGCGCTTGCCGCGGTTGCGCGACAGGAAATGGCGCGTGTCGCCGCCCGGCAGCGGCGCGAGCTGGCGCACGGGATCGCCCTCGAGCGCCTCGATCTTGATGACGCGCGCGCCGCCCTCGGCGAGCAATTGCGCGCAGAACGGAACGGCGATGAACTGGCCGAACTCGACGACCTCGATGCCGGCGAACGGACGGGAGGGGTCCATGGGGGCGTTAGCGTAGCACGCGCGCCGTTCTGCTATCCTCTGGGGCCATGAGCTCCGGACTCGAGGATCGCTTCCAGACCCTGCACGAGATCGTCCGCGCCGCCAAGAACCGCCTGCCCGCCGGGGAGTGGGACTACCTGATGGGCGCCGCCGAGACCGAGACGACGCTGCGCCGCAACCGGCTGGCCATCGACTCGATCGCTTTCCGCCCGCGCGTGCTGCGCAACGTGGCGAAGGTCGACCCGTCGTCCACGTTCCTCGGGCGGCCGGTGCGGATCCCGGTGATGTTCGCGCCCATCGGCTCGGTGGAGTCGTTCACGCCGGGCGGCGGGGCCACGGCCGCGGAAGCGTCCGCGCAATTCGGCGTGCCCCAGATGCTCTCGAGCGTGTGCAATCCCGGGCTGGAGGCCGTGGCGAAGGCCGCCGACAACTTCCGCATCTTCCAGCTCTACGTGCGCGGCGACGACGCGTTCGTGGACGACTGGGTCCGCCGCGCTGTCGACAACGGCTACGCGGCGTTCGCGATCACCGTGGACACCGCCTCCTACAGCCGGCGCGAGCGCGACCTGGCGCGGCGCTTCGTCAAGCCGTGGCGGCAGCGCGCCAGCGGCCACGACTTCCAGGCGGCGTTCTCGTGGGACCACATCAAGCGCTTCAAGGACAAGCACACGATCCCGCTCATCCTCAAGGGCATCGCCACCGCCGAGGACGCCGTGGTCG
Source organism: Candidatus Methylomirabilota bacterium (assembly GCA_036002345.1). Lineage (GTDB taxonomy): Bacteria > Methylomirabilota > Methylomirabilia > Rokubacteriales > CSP1-6 > AR12. Next base: position 23,702 of record DASYTM010000062.1, read on the forward strand.
CCTGCGAGCACGGTGTGGACGTCGTCTACGTCTCCAACCACGGCGGCCGCCAGCTCGACCACGGCCGGGGCTCGACCGACGTGCTGCCGGAGGTGGTGAAGGCGGTGGCCGGACGCGCGCGCGTGATCGTGGACGGCGCGTTCCAGCGCGGCACCGACGTCGTGAAGGCCATGGCCCTCGGCGCCGACCTCGTCGGCATGGGCCGGATGCCGTGCATCGGCCTCGCCGCCGCCGCCGCGCCGGGCTGCGTGCGCGTCATGGAATTGCTCGAGGACGAGATCCGCATCGCCCTGGCCCTGCTCGGCGTGTCGTCGTGGAAGGAGCTCGACGCCTCGTACCTGCACCACGGCGCGCCGGTGGTGGCGGCGCCGCGCATCACGAGCGCGTTCCCGCTGCTGGACGAGCCCGGCTACTGAGCCGCTACCAGGCCAGGATCTCCGGCCGGAAGTCCGCGACCCGCTCCTTGACGACGAGGACGGGCTCGATGCCGTAGAGCCGCCGCGCGTTCTCGCCGAGCAGCTTCTTCTGCGCGGCCTCCGGCACGCCGTGCTTGGCCATGGCCTCCAGCGCCTCCCAGACGTCCTCGGCGTCGTGATGCGGGTAGTCCGACGACCAGATCCCCACGTTCTCGTAGAGGTCCCACATGCGATAGACCGGTTCCTCGTCGCTCTCGAAGGCGATGAAGCAGCGCCGGTAGAATGTCTCGTAGGGATCCGCGATGGTCCGCTCGCGCCCGCGCTGGAACGCGTAGAGATCGAGGAAGTTGCGGCTGCGCCCCAGCACCATGGGCAGCCACGTGGCGTTCGACTCGAGCACCGCGCACTTGAGCCGCGGGAACTTGTCCAGCCAACCCGTCATGAGCACGGTGGTGAGCCACGTCATGGCCTCCATGATGAAGCCGAGCGCCTCGCTGGCGTCGATGGTCGGCTCCATCGCGAAGACGATGTTGCTCACGAACTGGCCCGGCGAGTACACCACGGCCTCGTCGGTGAAGAGCAGACCCGTGCCGGCGCCGCGCGTCTGCGCGATGCGCTGCCCCCACTCCGGCGTGAGCGCCTCGCGCGAGGGAAAGGTGTGCATGGCGAGCACGACGCCGAGCTCCTCGAATTCCCGCCAGAGCGGATCGAACTCCGGCAGGGTGGGATAGCGGCCGTTCCAGAAGCACGGCCGCACGGCGGCGGCCTTGAACCCCTTCTTCGCCACGCGCCGCAGCTCGGCGATGGAGTGCTCCACGCTCTGGATCGGCAGCACCGCGCACGGAAACAGCCGGCGGCGGTCGGCGGCCGCATAGTCGTCCACCCAGTCGTTGTAGGCCGTGGCGAGGATGCGCGCGGCCTCCGGATCGCGCACGAGGGCCAGGCGCACGAACCACGAGGGGAAGAGCATCACTTGATCCGTCCCCAGCGCGTCCATGTCGCGCAGACGCGCGTGGGGATCGCGGCAGCCCTTGAGCCGCCCGAACTTGGCCTTCCACTCGTCGGTACCGGGGGTGAGCCGGCCGACCTCCTTCTTGTTCCAGCGCGGCCAGCCCACCTCCGCGGCGTTGGCGCGCTCGCGCGAGGCGGGCACGGCGCGCCCGTTGATCAAGAGCGTGTCGGTGTCGGTGTGGAAGTGGAACTGCGTCTTGGTCCAGGTGCGCACACGCGCGGGCACGTACTCGTCCCAGATCTCCGGCGGCTCGACGATGTGGCTGTCGCAATCGAAGACGGGGAAGGCCTTGCTCGCCATCGGCGCCTCCTGGGGGCACGGGATCGGTGCGGCGGAGGTTACCACGGCCGCGGTACACTGGCCCGCGGAGGACAGCCCATGAGCGACTCGGTCGGTCCGCGCGGTCGCGCCGTCGTCGTCCAGCCCGAGGAGGGCCCGTCCTACTGGCAGCCGGTGCCCGCCAACGGCCACGCCGACCCGAAGCTGACGCCCGAGCTCACGCGCTTTCCCGCGCTGTCCATGGGTTACCAGACCATCGCGCCGGGCGGGCGCGTGCGCGAGCACTCGCACGGCGACCAGATCGAGGTGCAGATCTGCGTCCGCGGCCGCGGCCACGTCATGGTCGACGGCGCGAAGCATGCGCTGGTTCCCGGCACCGCGTGCTTTCTCGGCTTCGACGTCAAGCACGAGATCGTCAACGACAGCGCCGAAGACCTCGTGATGCTGTGGCTGATCACGCCGCACGGGCTGGAGGAGTTCTTCAAGGCCATCGGGCGGCCGCGCACGCCCGGGCAGCCCGCGCCCGAGCCGTTCGCGCGCCCGGAGGACATCGTCGCCGTCGAGCGCGCGATGGGCATGAACGACACGCGTGCGTAGCATGGCCGCGCTGGCCGCCGCCTCAGTCCTGGCGGCCGCGCCGGCGGCGGTCGCCGCCGACGTGACGCTCGTCGGGCCCGAGGGCCGCGTGGCGCTCTCGGAGGCCGCGCAGGGAAAGTTGACCGACATCGTCAAGCGGGAGACGGAGAGCTGCAGCATCAGCTCGACGGCGTATCCCGATGCGAAGACGCTGGAGCACAGCTGCGGTCTCCTCCCGCAGATCCGGCGGCGGCCGAGCTGACCGTGCCGAGCGTCTCGATCGGCGACGCCGACATCCATTACGAGGAGAAGGGCCAGGGCCCGCCGCTCATGCTCGTGCCTGGGCTGGCCGGCCAGGGCTCGTTCTGGATCTCGCAGGTGCCGGAGTTCTCGCGCGACTTTCGCACGATCATTCACGATCACCGCGGCGCGGGACGCAGCACGCCCTCGCCGATCCGGTACTCCGTGGAGCAGATGGCCGACGACACGCTCAAGCTGATGGACGCGCTCGGCATCGACGCTGCGCACCTCGTCGGGCACTCCACGGGCGGCGCGATCGGCCAGGTCATCGCCACCGAGCATCCCGAGCGCCTGCGGAGTCTCGTGCTGAGCGCGACGTGGGCCGGCCCCGACCCGTTCTTCCGGCGGCTCTTCGAGAGCCGCAAGCAGACGCTGCTCGACTCCGGCGTCGAGGCCTACCTGCGCGCCTCGGTGCTGTTCCAGGCCACGCCCCAGTGGGTCAGCGAGAACGACGAGTTCATCACGGAGCTGCACGCGGTGACGGCGGCGACCTATCCGCCCGTCGAGATCGTCGCCAGCCGCATCGACGCGATCATGCGCCACGATCGGCGCCGCCGGCTCTTGCAGATCCGTGTGCCGACGCTCGTCATCGTGGCGCGCGACGACATGATCACCCCGCCGTTCTACTCCGAAGAGCTCGCCTCAGCGATCCCGGGCGCCAAGCTCGTCCTGCTGGAAAGCGGCGGCCACTTCTCGCCGGCCATCCAGTCCGACTCATATAACCGCGCCGTCGGCGCGTTCCTCCGCAGCCACCTGTAGATGGGGGGCTCCGGGCGCCCCCCATACCCCCCACACGCTCGGGGCGCCCCGGCGTAGCCGTGGCGCCCCTCGGTAACGCGCCGGGCGTCAGCCGCCGAGCGCGGCGAGGACGTCGCGGGCGAGGCGCGGCAGGTCGGGATCGCGCGCGCCCATCAGCAGCACGGTGTCGCCGGGCCGCGCCTCGGACGCCACCCAGCGCGCGACGGCGGCGTGGTCCGCGGCGTACGCGCAGCCGATGTCGGCGGCGAGGTCCCGGCTCGAGACGTCCTTCGTGACGGTGCCGCCCGCGTAGAAGATCTCCGCGTAACAGAAGCGGTCGGCGGGCCGCAGCAGTCCCGGCAGCAATTCGCGCAGCTCGCCGCGCAGGAAGCGCGCCGGGCCGTAGCCGTGCGGCTGGAAGACGGCCACCACGCGGGCGGCGCCGGCCTGGGCCGTCGTGAGCGCCGCGCGGATCTTCTCGCCGTTGTGGGCGAAGTCGTCGATGACGCGGATGCCCGCCCGCGTGACGCCGAGCATCTGGAAGCGGCGGGCGACGCCGGGGAAGCGCGGGAGCAGCCGCGCGATCTCGGCGGCGGGGATGCCCAGCTCCAGCGCGACGAGCGCGGCGGCGGCGGCGTTCTCGAGATTGTGGAGCCCGGGCTGCGGCACCTCCAGCGTGACGTCGGCGCCGCGCCAGCGGAGCGCGCCCGTCGCGCGCTCGGGCCCGAGCGATCCCACGCGCACCGGCGCCGCCGCCGCCGGCGCCACGCCGTACGACACGGTCCCTTCGCGGGCGAGCGCCGACGCCTCGGGACAGCGCGCGTTGACGAAGAGCCGCCCGCTCTGCGCGGCGAACGTCGCGAACTGCTTGCGGAGGAGCTCGAGCTCCGTGTGGTCGCGGCTGACGTTGTGGATCAGCCCGATGGCGGGGTGATAGCCGACGAGCGTGCCGTCGGACTCGTCGGCCTCGGCCACCACGGCGGCGTCGGTGGGCCCGGGCACGAGGCAGCCGCCGCCGCCCTCGCCGACGAGCGCCGCGCCGCCGATGACGGCGGCGCGCGCGTCCGACTCGCGCGCGAGCCACGCGAGCATGCCGGTGATCGTGCTCTTGCCGCTGGTGCCGCTGATCGCGACGCCGGGGCGCCCGGTGTCGACGAGCTCCGCGAGCAGCGCCGGGCGCGCCATCATCGCCACGCCGGCCTCCCGCGCCGCCCGCATCTCCGGCGTGTCGGCCTCCACGGCCGTGGAGTAGACGAAGCGGTCGAGGGCGCGCGTGACGCCGCGGCCGTCGTGCGCCACCAGCTCGACGCCGGCAGCGCGCAGCGCGTCGGCGGCCTCGCGGTTCCGGCCCGCGTCGAACGCGCGGTCGGAGCCCTGCACGGAGTGGCCACGCGCCCGCATCAGCCGCGCCAGCGGGCCCATCCCCGCGCCGCCGACGCCCGAGAAGTGATAACGCGGGCTCACCCGGTCATGGTACCCGAGGGCCGGCACGCGCCCGCTGGCCCGTGGAGGGCGCGCTCCACGGGTCAGCGTGCGCGGCCGTGGGTCAGGCGACCCCGCCGACGAGTCCGCCGAGCAGGCCGAGCAGCGTGTTCAGCAGCCCTGCCACCAGACCCACGACGTCGCCGACGGTATTCAAGAGGGCGACGATCTGACAGACGAGGTTACCGACCGGGCCTTCGCCGCCGGTGAGATCGAGCATCACCGGGCTCAGCGCGACGTCGAGGCCCAGCAGATCGAGCGTGATGCCGCCGAAAGACAGATGGAGGACGTCGCACGTCGCCTGCGCCGTCACGGCGCTGCGGGTCGCCAGCGGCGATCCTGTCGTCGCCGTCACCGGAAGCGCCAGCGGACCGGTGATCCCGGTGCGCGCGGCCGGACCGGTGATGGCCCCCGAGACCATTCCCACCGCGTAGAGCGCCCCGCCACGCGCCTCGAACTTCGAGATGCTGAACGAGCCCGTGAACGTGCCGCCGCTCAGGACGATGCCCGCCAGCGGAACGGTCAGCTTGTTGGTCTCCGGCTTCGCGGCGGCGGCGGGAGCCGCCGGGCCCGCTCCGAGCGCGACCATCGACGTGACGACGAGCAGGCGTGACAGCCGCTTCATCGCGTACCTACCTTTGAGTTAGAAAAATTATACTTTCGTACGCCGGGAGGCACAGCGCTGAGAGGGCGTGCAACCGGAGTGCCTCGCCGAAATCCCGGTGTTCTCGCGGCCGGTGGGAATATCTTTCCCTGGGTTGGGGATCGTGGTCGTCAGCGGTGGGTCGCGATTCGCGTATCATGGTCGCCGATGACCGACCCGCACGGTCTGGCCCGGGGACTGACGAACTACGGCGACGCGGACTTCTCGCTGTACCTGCGCCGCTCGTTCGCGACGTCCATGGGCTATTCGCGCGAGATGCTCGCGCGGCCCGTCGTCGGCATCGCGCAGTCCGCGAGCGGCTTCAACAACTGCCACCGGCACTTCCCGGAGCTGATCGAGGCCGTCAAGCGCGGCGTGGTGGCCGCGGGCGGGCTGCCGCTGGACTTCCCGACCATCTCGCTCGGCGAGGTGTTCCTCTCGCCGACGAGCATGATGTTCCGCAACCTCATGTCCATCGACGTGGAAGAGATGGTGCGCGCCCAGCCGATGGACGCGGTCGTCCTCGTCGGCGGCTGCGACAAGACGGTGCCCGCGCAGCTCATGGGCGCGGCCTCGGCGGACGTGCCGGCGATCCAGCTCCTGGCCGGCCCGATGCTGCCGATGCCCTACCAGGGCGAGCGGCTGGGCGCGTGCACCGACTGCCGCCGCTTCTGGGCGAAATATCGCGCCGGCGGACTCACGCCCGAGCAGATCGAGAACATCGAGGGCAACCTCGCGACGACGGCCGGCACGTGCGCGGTGATGGGCACCGCGTCGACCATGGCGTCGCTCGCCGAGACCCTCGGCATGGCCCTGCCCGGCACGGCGGCCATCCCCGCCGTGCACGCGGATCGGCTGCGCGCCGCCGAGGCGAGCGGCCGCCAGGCCGTGGCGCTCGCCGCCAAACGGCTGACGCCGTCGAAGATCATCACCGCCAAATCGGTGGAGAACGCGCTACGCGTGCTGCTGGCCATCGGCGGCTCGACCAACGCGATCATCCACCTGACGGCCATCGCCGGCCGTGTCGGCGTCGACATCTCGCTCATTCGCCTCAACGAGCTGTCCGACACGACGCCGGTGCTCGTGGACCTCAAGCCCACGGGCCAGCACTACATGTCCGATCTCCATGCCGCGGGCGGCATCGGCGCCGTGCTGCGCGAGCTGAAGCCGTTGCTCCACCTCGAATGCCTGACCGTCACCGGCGAGACGCTCGGCGCCCGTCTCGAGGGCGAGCCCGGCTGGGTGGACCGCGCCGTCGTGCGCCCGCTCGGTGATCCATACCAGAAGCAGGGCGGCCTCGTCGCGCTGTTCGGCTCCCTCGCGCCGGCCGGCGCGATTCTCAAGCGCTCGGCCGCCGATCCGTCGCTGTTCGAGCGCGAGGCGCGCGCGGTGGTCTTCTCGTCGCTCGACGATCTCGCGGCCCGGGTGGACGCGCCGGACCTCGACGTGAAGCCGGACGACTTCATGGTGCTGCAGAACGCCGGGCCCAAGAGCGGCTACGCGATGCCCGAGGCCGGCTACCTGCCCATCCCGGCCAAGCTCGCGCGCGCCGGCGTGAAGGACATGGTGCGCATCTCCGACGCGCGCATGAGCGGCACCGCCTACGGCACGATCGTGCTCCACGTCTCGCCGGAGGCCGCCGTGGGCGGGCCGCTGGCCCTCGTGAAGACGGGCGACCGCATCCGGCTGAGCGTCGCCCAGCGTTCGATCGATCTCTTGGTTGACCCGGCAGAAGTGCAGCGGCGGCGCGCCGCGTGGCGGCCGCCGATCACGCCGCCCCAGCGCGGCTATGGGAAGCTCTACATGGAGACCGTGCTCCAGGCCGAGCACGGCTGCGACTTCGATTTCTTGAGGAGAGGCCCAGCGTGAACACCAAGCGCATCACCGGCGTGCTGTCCCCCGTGGTCACCCCGTTCAAGGCCGATCTCTCGCCCGACGCCGACAAGTTCGCGCGCCAGTGCAAGTGGCTCCTATCGCAGAACGTCGGCCTCGCAGTCTTCGGGACGAACTCCGAGGCCAATTCGCTCTCGACCGAGGAGAAGATCGAGCTGCTCGACCGGCTGATCGCCGCCGGCGTCGATCCGGCGCGCATGATGCCGGGCACCGGCTGCTGCGCGATCACCGATTCCGTGCGGCTCACCAAGCACGCGGTGAAGCTCGGCTGCGGCGGCGTGCTGATGCTGCCGCCGTTCTACTACAAGGGTGTGCCGGACGACGGGCTCTACCGGAATTTCGCCGAGATCGTGGAGCGCGTGGGCGACAGCGGGCTGCGGATCTACCTCTATCACATCCCGCCGGTATCGAACGTGCCCATCCCGCTCGCGCTGATCGAGCGGCTGCTGAAGGCGTACCCGGGCACCATCGCGGGCGCGAAGGACTCCGGCGGCGACTGGAATCACACCAAGGCCATGCTCGACCAGTTCACCAAGGCCGGCTTCGACGTGTTCCCGGGCGCCGAGACGTTCCTGCTCGCCGGCATGCGGAACGGCGGCGCGGGCTGCATCAGCGCCACGGCCAACACCAACCCCGCGGCGATCGCCCATCTGTACGACACGTGGCGCGACGCCGACGCCGACGCGCAGCAGAAGCGCCTGGACGAAATCCGCGGGACGTTCGCCAAGTATCCGATGATCCCCGCGCTCAAGGCCGCCATCGCGCACTGGTCGAACACGCCCGAGTGGGGCACCGTGCGGCCGCCGCTCGTCCCGCTCACGAAGGAGCAGGCCGCATCGCTCGTGAGCGACCTGAAGGCCAAGAACTTCGACATGCCGGGGCTCGGGCGCTAGAGGACACCACGCGAGTTCCCGCCAGGATCGCCGGCGCCCTGCTCGCCCTCGGCGTCGTTCTGTCCGGCGCGGCGACGTCGAGCGCTCCGCCGGCCACCAAACCGATCATCGGGCTGCTCGACGCCGGCGAGCGCCTCGAGTGGTGGGCGGCGTTCAAGGAGCAGATGCGCGAGCTCGGCTACAACGAGGGCAAGAACGTCGCGTTCGAGCCCCGCTACGCGGGGGGAAAGTTCGAGCGGCTGCCGGCGCTCGCCGAGGAGCTCGTCCGGCTCAAGGTGGCGGCCATCGTCACCAGCGGTGGCGTCACGCTGCGAGCCGCCATGAAAGTCACCACCACCGTTCCGATCGTGATCGCCACCGGTGACGATCCGGCCGCCGCCGGTCTCGTGCCGAGCCTGGCGCGGCCGGGAGGCAACGTGACCGGGGTCACGAGCCTCGGAGTGGGCTTGACCGCGAAACGTTTCGAGCTCTTGCGGGAAGTGGTTCCGAACCTGT
>DASYTM010000063.1:0-1691 GCA_036002345.1 Candidatus Methylomirabilota bacterium
CGTGCGCCCGCGCCGTGGTCGAACGGCAGCTTCAGCTGCGACAGATCCTTGCGCGTCTCCACGAGCACCAGCGGACCCTCGTCGATCACCGCCGTCGGCTTGCGCTCGCGCGGCACATGGATGGGGCGCGGCTCGTTGGCCATCGCCTCCTGTACCGCGCGGATCTTGTCGGCGTCGGAGTTGACCCACTGCAGGCCCGCCCCTTCGGCCACGCGCTGCAGTTCGTCGGTCGGCAGCACGAAGGGCTCGACGACGATCGGTGCGGCTGCCACCGGCGTCTCGATCGCCGGCGTGGCCTCGGCCACGGTGGCGGCTGGCGCAGCAACGACGCTGCCCGCGTCGGCGGAAGCTTCCCACCACGGCTTGGCTTGCGGCGCCACGGCTTCGGCCGCGGCCGCGGGCTCCATGCCTTGTACGGCACCGCCTTCGACGGTCTCGCCTTCGCGGCGCTCACGACGATAGCGGTCGCGGCCACCGCGGCGGCGGCCTCGGCCCTCGCCCTCGCGATCCTCGCCCTCGGGGCGCTCGCCCGTCACGGCCTCTTCACCGGCCGGCGCCTCGGCAGTCTCGACCGCCTCGATCTCTGCACTCACGCCTTCAGGCGTTGCGCCCAGGCCGGCCTCGTCACGCCCCCGGCCACCGCGGCGGCGACGACGACGGCGGCCTTCGCGATCGGCCTGGCTCTCGGCGCCTTCCGCGCCCTCGGCCATCGTTTCGGCCAGGGCCTGCACCGGCACGCCGGCCTCAGCGGCTTCCGCCGGCCGCTGCGTCTCGCGCTCCGGCCGCGGTCCGCGGCGCTGTTCGCCGCGTGCTGCGCGTTCGTCGCGCTCACCGGCGATGGCTTCGCCGCGCGGCTCTTCGCGACGCGGGCCGCGATCACCCCGCTCGGGGCGGGCCTCGCCGCGCTCGCCACGCTCGCCGCGTGGACCGCGCCCTTCGCGCGTGTCGCGCCCCTCGCCATTGCCCTTGCCATCGCGCCGGCCGCCGCGTCCACCGCGGCCGCCACGCTCGCCGCGGCGTTCGTCGCCACGCCCCGACGGCGCGGGGGCCGCTGCGGGCACAGTGGCCAGCGCAGGCTGCGGTGCCGCTGCCTCGGGCGCGCCACCGAACACCTTCTTGATCCACGCAAAGAAGCCACCCCCCGCCGCTGCGGCCACCGGGGCCGGCGCCGGTGCCGCCGCCACCGGAGCGGGCACGGCCACGGGTTTCGGTTCTGGCTTCGGCTCGGCCTTGGGCGCCGGCGTCTCCGGCAGGATGCCCTTGATCACGGGCTCCTGCTTCGGCTTGGTCGACTTCTCGCGCCGCGTGATGCCGACCTCGTCTTCCGGCTCCTCGATCATCGTGTAGCTGGCCTGCAGGCCCTCGAGGCGCGGGTCGTCGTGGCGCAGGCGCTCGAGCTTGTAGTTCGGCGTATCGAGGTGCTTGTTGGGCACCAGCAGCACGGTCACGCGCTGCTTCAGCTCGATCTTCGTGATCTCGGTGCGCTTCTCGTTGAGCAGGAAGGAAGTCACCTCCACCGGCACCTGCACGTGCACGGCAGCGGTGTTGTCCTTCATCGACTCCTCCTGCACCATGCGCAGGATCTGCAGCGCCGAGCTCTCGGTGTCGCGGATGTGGCCGGTGCCGTTGCAGCGCGGGCAGGTGATGTGCGAGCCCTCGCTCAAGGCCGGGCGCAGGCGCTGGCGGCTGAG
>DASYTM010000064.1:0-14706 GCA_036002345.1 Candidatus Methylomirabilota bacterium
CTGCCGTTCCGCGACGGCGTGTTCGACGCCATCAAGCTGACCGAGGTCATCGAGCATGTCCCGGATCCGGCCCCCGCGCTCGCCGAGTGCCGCCGCGTGCTCCGCGCCAAGGGCCACGTCGTGATCTCCGCGCCGTTCCTCGAGCGGCTCCACGGCGACCCGTCGGACTACGGCCGCTACACGGAGGCCATGTGGCGGCGGCTGCTCGAGGCGGCGCGGCTCGAGCCCGTCACCATCGCGCCGCAGGGCGGCTACTTCACGCACCTCGCCGGCCTCCTGCGCTTCCTGGTGCTGCGCGCGCCGGCCGGCGTGCGCCACGTCGGCTATTGCTTCTTCCCGGCCCTCGACCTGCTCGCCCGCCTGGACGGCTCGCGGCGGCTCGCGCACTCGGACTTCGCGGCGTTCGTCGGCGGCTACCTGATCGTGGCCACGCGGAGCCCCTGATGCGCGTCTGCTCGCCCCACTGCGGCGTGGCGCCCGAGACGGTCTCGGGCGGGGAGACCTACGAGCGCGAACTGCTGATGCGCCTGGGCCGGGACGGCGTCGCCATCGATCTCATCCTCGCGCGCGGCAAGCCGCATCCGACGGGCGTGCCGAACTGGACGGTGCACCGCTTCGGCATCGGGCGCGGGCTGCGCTGGTGGGTGGCGCCGTTCGTGGTGCCGCCGGCCATCGCGCGCGTGGCCGCGGCCACGCGCTTCGACCTCCTGCGGGTCCACTCGCTACGCTACATCGGGCCGTCGGCGCTGTGGGCGCGCCGGCGCCTCGGGCTCGACGTGCCCGTGGTCGCACACCACCATCACCTCGACCCGAGCCCGCTCAACCGTCATCTCGAGCGCCGCGTGGTGGACGCCGTGGACCACCTGGTCGTGGGCAGCGAGTTCGCGCGGCGCCAGCTCGCCGCCGAGCTCGGCGCGCGCACCGACCACGTCTCCGTCGTGCCCTACGGCGTGGACGCGCGCTTCGTGCCGCGGACGCCGCGCGCCGAATTGCGCGCGCGCCACGAGCTCGGCGCGGGGCCCGTCGCGCTGTTCTTCGGCGGGCTCAAGCCGCGCAAGAATCTCCCGTTCCTGCTGGACGTGTGGGCGCGCGTGGCCGTCCTGCATCCCGACGCGCGGCTGGTGATCGCCGGCGGAGGGCCGCTGCTCGCGACACTGCGCGGGCTCGCGGACGCGAAAGGACTCCGCGGCAGCGTGAGGTTCACGGGCTACGTGCCCGAGGCGAAGAAGACCGACTACTTCAACCTCGCCGACGTCTTCGTCTTCCCGTCGGCGATGGAGGGCTTCGGCCTCGCCGTGGCGGAGGCGATGGCCTCCGGCGCGCCCGTCGTCGCCTCCGACCGCGGGTCGATCCCCGAATTGCTCGTGGACGGCGAGGGTGGCTTCGTCTGCGACCCCGCGCAGCCCGACCTCTTCGTCGAGCGGCTGCACCGGCTCCTCGCCGACGCGCCGCTCCGCGCCAAGCTCGGCGCGGCCAATGCCGAGCGGGTGGACCGGGCGTTCCGCTGGGAGCGCTGCGTGACGGCGACGCGACGCGTGTACGAGGACGTCCTGGCCGCCTATCGCGGAGGCCGGCGCTGAATCCCGTGCGGCGGCTCGCCATCCGGGGCGTGGATCTCGTGAACCGCCGCGGCAAGGCCGTCGGCGTGCGCCTCGTGAAGCTCACGCGCAAGTCGTCGTACGCGATCCACCCCAAGCACCTCGTGGACCAGCCGTGGCACGACTGGTACCTGCCGTATCTCACCGGCGGCGAGCGCGTCCTCGACGTCGGGACCAGCAACGGCGCCCACCTCCTGCGCGCCGCCACGCGGTGCCGGAGCATCGTCGGCTTCGACTACGACGCCGCCCAGCTCGCCCACGCCGCCGGCGAGATCCGCGCGCGCGGGCTCGGCCACGCGCGCGTGTTCGCGGGTGATGTGACGGGGCGCTTTCCGTTCCGAGACGGCGCGTTCGACGCCGTGCTCTTCCTCGACGTGATCGAGCACGTGGAGCCGCGCGTGGCCGTGTTGCGCGAGATCCACCGCGTGCTCGCCGACGACGGGCGGCTCCTCGTCTCCGGGCCCAATCGCGAGACGCGCTGGCGCGCCACGCTGCGCGCGGCCGGGCTCTTCGCGTACTCCGATCCCGACCACAAGGTCGAGTACTCCCGCGCCGAGTTCGTTTCCGAGCTCCGCGCGGGCGGCTTCGAGCCGATCGGCCCGCCCATGCCGGTGGTGCTCGACACGCCGTGGGCGGGCGCGATCGACGCGGTGGGCGGCCTGTCGCTGGCGCTCTACGACCGCCTGAGCCGCTGGAAGCGCGACGCCGCCCTGCGCCGCCCGCGCGACAGCACCGGCTTCCGCGTGATCGCCCGCAAGACGCGATGAGCGACGTCGGAATGCTGCCCGCGCTGGGTAGTGGCCTCGGCGAATTGGCGGCCACCGGTCAGGTCAGCCGCCTGGTGGACGGCTACTTCCGTCCGTATGCGGCGGCCTTCGGCGGCGTGCGCTACTTCAGCTATCTGCCCGAGCGCCTCGAGGAGTTCACGCAGGACGCCGATCTGCTCGCGCGCGTGCGCGTGCTGGCCCCGCCGCGCCGCGTGAGCCGCGCCCGGCGCGCGCTGACGCTCGTGTCGACCCACGCCGCCGACCTCTCCGCGTGCGCGGCGCTGCGCGTGTTCCAGATCACCGGGACGCTGCCCGCGGTGATCGCGCGCGCCCGGCTCGGCGTGCCGTACGTCACGACCTACGGCTTCTGGTACGCGCGCCTGTCGAAGCCCGGCCCGACGCGGCTCGCCAAGGCCATCGTCGAGCGCGTGGGGCTGGCGCGCGCCGCCGCCGTCATCGCGACCACGCCCGAGCTGGCCGCCCGCGCGGCGCGCGTGGCCCGGCGCGTGGAGCTCATTCCCAACGGCGTGGACACGGCGGCCTTTGCGCCGCCTGCCGCCGGCCGCGCGGGTCGGCGCGGCCCGCGCCGCGTGCTCTACGTCGGGCGGCTGTCGGCGGAGAAGAACCTGTCCACGGTGGTGACGGCGGTCGCCAAGCTCGACGCGCGCCTCGTCTTCGTCGGGGGCGGGCCGCTGGAGGCTCGCCTGCGCGAGGAGGCGCGCGCGGCCGGCGTGCAGGCGGAGTTCCGCGGCGTGGTGGACCAGCGCGCGCTGCCCGCCGTCTACGCCGAGGCCGATGCCTTCGTGCTCGCGTCGTTCACCGAGGGCCATCCCAAGGTGCTGCTGGAGGCGATGAGCGCGGGGCTGCCCTGCGTCGCGTCCGCCTGCGACGGCAACCGCTCCCTGGTCGCCGACGGCGCCACCGGGCTGCTGTTCGATCCCCACCGGCCCGACGAGCTCGCGGACGCGCTCGCGCGCGTGCTCGGGGACGCGGCGCTCGCGTCGCGGCTGGGCGCCGACGCGCGGGCGCTGATCGTCTCCCGCTACGACCTCGCGGCCACGGTGGCGCGGGAGATCGCCCTCGTCCGCGACGTGGCCGGGCTCGCCCAGGGCGTGGCGCGATGACCGAGCCGTTCGAGCTGCTCGACCTCGGCGACCGCCGCGTGCTCCGCGTGGACGGCCGCGAGTTCGCGACGGGCTACAGCGCGCGCGTCGTGCGCATGCTGATCGAGCGCAAGGGCGCGCGCCGCGCGCCACCGTACTTCGCGTACAAACGCACGCGCGGTGACCACTTCCTGGGGCCCCTGTTCCGCTGGCTGCGCGCGCACGGAAGAGACCGGCTCCGCGTGCTGGAGGTCGGCTGCTCCTTCGGCCACATCACGGAGTGGCTCGCCGAGCAGCCGGAGGTGGCCGAGCTCCGCACCTTCGACACCGACGCGCAGTTCGTCGAGATCGTGCGCGCCAAGCGCGAGGAGCTCGGGCTGAAGTCGCTCGTCGACGTGCGGCGGCTCAGCAACGACGAGACGCGCGCGCTGCCGTGGGCCGACGGCGCGTTCGATCTCGTGCTGGCCCTCGGCGTCGTCGAGCACCTGCCCGAGCGCGACCGGCGCGCTCAGGTGGACGAGTACTGGCGCGTGCTGGCGCCCGGCGGCCACCTCGCGGTGCTCGACACGCCCAACCGCTGGTTTCCGCTCGAGACGCACTCGGTGGGGCTGCCGCTCGTGCAGTGGCTGCCGCCGTACGCCGCGTGGCGCTATGCGCGCCTGGGCCGCCGCTCGAAATTCGGGGCCGTACCGTACTCCGACTTCGTCGCCGACGGCACCGGGTGGCGCAACGCGACCTATCGCGAGTGTCTGCCGTCGTCGGGAACGGCCGGCGTCGAGGACGTCACAGAGCAGGCCGGCTACGGCTGGCGCTTCTTCCGCGACACCGCGCGCTCCCGGACGCGCCGGGTGCTCTTGCCCGCCTTCGCCGTCGCGTGCGCAGCGCTGGAGGCGGCCGGCCGGCCGCCGTCGCTCTGCCTGCCCTACCTGAATCTGCTGTTCCGCCACGCCTCAGGCGGCTGAGCGGTCGAGCACGTGCGCGCGCACCAGGCGCAGCCAGTCCTCGAGCGAGAGCGCCTGGGCCTGCGCGGAGCCGGGCTTGCTGTAGCGGAACGTCCCGCGCCCGAGGTGCAGGTACATGGGCGTGCCCGCGTCGTCGAACGCGATGTCGCAGTTGATGTCGCGCAGCCAGTGATCCGCGGGCAGGCGCTCGCGCAGCTCGGGGCGGTTGTGGAGGTTGGCGCACACGAAGACGTCGTAGCCGGCCTCGCGGAGCTTCACGGTGACGAGGTCGCCCACGTCGTAGGCGGGGAGGCCGGGCAGGAAGCTCATGCCCAGCTCGCGGAAGAGCGCGAACTCGAACACGAACCCCGACTGGTGCATGGCGTGGACGCGGATCTCGTCCTCGCGCACGCCCGCGCCCTTCACCTTGCCGCCGAGCTTGCCGAGCATGTACGAGGCCCAGCCGCGCCGGCACGGCAGGGAGTCGTTGTGCATGACCCACATCCAGCGCGGCGTCGCGAAGCGCGCGGCGAGCTCGAGGGCGACGGCGTTGGCGATCGAGCCGCCGCCGGGGCGCCGGTACCACGGGCGCCGCCAGCCCAGGAGCCCGCCGCCGCGGTTCCACGGCGTCGTGCGGTTCAGGATCAGGTTCGCCCGCGTCTCGGCGCGGAGCCGCTCGACGACGGCGGGCGCGGAGCCGTTGTCCACGACCCACACCTCGTGCGGCACGTCGGTGAAGCGCTCGATGGCGTCGAGGCAGACGCGCGTCAGGTCGAAGGCCTGGTAGCAGGGGACGACGATCGCGAGCGCGTCGGGGACACGCGCGCGCTCGACGACCTGGACGTCGTACTGCGTGCCGCCGATCGGAACCTTCATGTGCTATACGGTGGACGAGCCGCCCGCTCGGGGAGGTCGACGACGGAGCAGTTTTGCACAGGCGCGGGGACGCGCCAAGCGGATTTTCGTCGATGAGCACGCCGCGCGTCAGCGTGGTGCTGCCGGTGCGCGACGGCGCCGCGCACGTCGCGGCCGCCGTCGAGTCGATCCTCGGGCAAACCCTCGCGGACCTCGAGCTGCTCGTCGTGGACGACGGCTCCACCGACGCCACGCCCGCCGTGCTCGCCGGCGTGCGCGACGCGCGCTGCCGCGTGCTGACGGTGGCGGCGGCCGGAACGGCGGCGGCCCTCAACCACGGCATCGCGCACGCGCGCGGGCCGCTGATCGCGCGCATGGATGCCGACGACGTGGCGCTGCCCGAGCGGCTCGCGCGGCAGCTCGCGGTCCTCGAGCGCCACGCGGACGTCGGCGTGCTCGGCACGGGTTGGCGCGAGCAGGGACCCGGCGGCGACGTGGTCGAGGTCGCGCCGCCGCCGGCCGACGACGCGGCCATCCGGCGCGTGCTGCCGCGACGCAATCCCATGGCGCATCCCACGGTGGTGATGCGGCGCGCGGCCGGCGACGCGGTGGGCTGGTACGACGCGCGGCTGCCCGTGGTCCAGGACTACGACCTGTGGCTGCGCCTCGCCTCCCGCACGCGCTTCGCGAACCTGCCCGAGCCCCTCCTCATCCGGACGTTTTCCACGGCCATGACGAGCCTCGCGCGGGACGACCTGCGCCTCGCCACCGAGGTGCGGGTGAAGTGGGCGGCCCTGCGCCGCGGCGATCTTCCCGCGACGGCGGCCGTCCATCTCCTGCGCCCCGTGCTCGTGCGCCTCCTGCCCCACGCCGTGCGCCGGGCGCGCCGCCGCCGCCGCGCGGGCGGCCTCGGGCTCACCGCGCGCCACCGCGCGTGAACGACGTCCCGATCCTCCAGCTGGTGGTCTCGACGCAGCCCGGCGGCGGACCGCAGCACGTGCTCGCGCTGGCGGCGTGGCTGCGCGCGCGGCGCTGGCGGCCCATCGTGGCCGGCCCGCGTGACGGCGCGCTGTTCGAGCGCTTCGCGGAATGCGGCATCGAGACCGTCGAGCTCGCGACGAACCGGCTGCGTCCGGGCACGCTGTTCGCGCTCCGGCGCCTCGTCCGCGCGCGCGGCGTGCGGCTCATCCACTCGCACGGCAAAGGGGCGGGCCTCTACGGGCGCCTCGCCGCGCGGGCCCTCGGCGTGCCCGCCGTCCACACGCTGCACGGGCTGCACTTCGAGGGCTACGGCATGCTGGGGCGCCACGTCTATCTCACCCTCGAGCGCGAGCTCTCGCGCTGGACGCGCGTCGTGGTGAACGTCTCGCGCGCGCAAGAGGCCGAGGGCCTGGCCCTGGGACTCTTCGATCGCCGGCAGAGCCGCGTGGTGCAGAACGGCGTGGACGTCGCGCGGCTGAGCGCGTCCGCGCTCGACCGCTGGGACGCGCGCAAGGCGCTCCGCCTGCCTTCGGCGGGCCCGGTCGTCGGCTGCGCGGCCCGCTTCGATCGCATCAAGCGCCTGGACATGCTGCTGCGCGCGGTGGCCCGCGTGTCGGACCCCACGCTGCGCGTGGTGCTCATCGGCCGCGGCGACGACGAGGCGCGCCTGCGCGAGCTGGCCGCCACCCTCGGGCTCGGCGCGCGCGCCGTGTTTCCCGGCGAGATCCTGGACGCCGCGCGCCTGTTCCCCGCCTTCGACGTGTACGCGGCGCCGTCGGCGAAGGAGGGGATGCCGCTCGCGGTGCTGGAGGCGATGGCGCTGGGCGTCCCCGTGCTCGCCAGCGACATCCCCGCGCACCGCGAAGTGCTGGGCGCCGCGTCGCCCGGGCTCGTGGCGGCGACGCCGGAGGGGCTCGCGGCGGCACTGGGCGGGCTCCTGGCCGACCGCGAGGCGCGGGTGACGCTCGCCGCCGAGCAGCGCACGCGCGCGCGCAGCGAGTTCGACGCGCGGCAGATGTTCGCGGGCGTCGAGGCCATCTACGGAGAGGTGTTGGGGCTGTAGTAATATGGTTCGGATGCGGATCCTGGTCACCGGGATCACGGGGTTCGTCGGCAGCCATCTCGCGGAGTTCGCGCTCGACCGGGGGGCTGACGTGGTGGGCGCGCTCCGCTGGCGCAGCAACACCGAGCACATCGATCACCTCCGCGAGCGCCTCACCCTCGTCCAGTCCGACCTGCGCGACGTCTCGTCGACGCGCGAGCTCGTCGAGCGGGCCGCGCCCGATTACATCGTCCATCTCGCCGCGCAGTCCTTCGTGGCCGCCTCGTGGCAGACGCCCGCCGAGACCCTGATGACGAACGCCATCAGCCAGATGAACCTCTTCGAGTCGATCCGCCAGCTCGGCTCGCGCGCGCGCTTCCTCGTGATCGGCTCGAGCGAGGAGTACGGCCTCGTGTATCCCGACGAGCTGCCCATCCGCGAGACGAACCCGCTGCGCCCGCTCTCGCCGTACGCGGTGAGCAAGGTCACGCAGGACCTCATGGGCTTCCAGTACTGGAAGAGCTACGGGCTCGATATCGTGCGCGCGCGCGCGTTCAACCACGAGGGCCCCCGTAGAGGCGAGTCCTTCGCCACCTCGAACTTCGCGAAGCAGATCGCCGAGATCGAGGCGGGGCTGCGCGAGCCGGTGGTGCTGGCGGGCGACCTCAAGCCCACGCGCGACTTCTCGGACGTGCGCGACATCGTGCGCGGCTACTGGGACCTCCTCGAGCGCGGCGCGGCGGGCGACGTCTACAACCTGTGCTCGGGGGTGGACTGGTCCATCGAGCGCGTGCTGGCCTTCTTCATCGGACAGTCGAGCGTGCCGGGCATCGAGATTCGCACCGATCCCGCGCGGCTGCGCCCCTCGGACGTGCCGGTGCTGCGCGGCAGCCCCGAGAAAATCGAGCGCGCCGTCGGGTGGCGGACACGCATCCCGCTCGAGCAGACGCTCGGCGAGCTCCTCGAGTATTGGCGACGACGCATCCGATCGCGCGCACGGTAGGCGACGCGGCGTCCGGCGCGGGCCGGCGGCCGCGCGTCGCGCTCGTCCACGACTGGCTCACGGGCATGCGGGGCGGCGAGCGCTGTCTCGAGGTCTTCTGCGAGCTGTTCCCCGACGCGCCGCTCTACACGCTGCTCCACGTGCCGGGGAGCGTGTCGCCCGTGATCGAGCGCCGCCGCATCGTCACCTCGTTCGTGCAGCATCTGCCCTCCGCGGCGACGCGCTACCGCCACTACCTGCCGCTCTTTCCCGCCGCCGTGCGCGGGTTCGACCTGGCCGGCTACGACCTGATCGTCTCGCTCAGCCACTGCGCCGCCAAGGCCGTGCGCCGGCCGCGCGGCGCGCTGCACCTGTCGTACTGTTTCAGTCCGATGCGCTACGTGTGGGACCTCTACGACGACTACTTCGGCGCGCGGGCCGGGCTCCTCGTCCGCGTGGCCATGCCGCCCGTGGCGGCGGCGCTCCGCGCCTGGGACCGCCGCACCGGCAACGTGGACGGCTTCGTGGCGATCTCGCAGCACATCGCGGACCGCATCCGGCGCGTCTACGGCCGGGCCGCCGACGTCATCCACCCGCCCGTGGAGACGGCGCGCTTCCGTCCCGTGGCTCGCCCGGACGACTTCTACCTGGTCGTCTCGGCGCTGGTGCCCTACAAGCGCGTGGACCTCGCGGTCGCCGCCGCCAACCGGCTGCGCCGCCGCCTGCTCGTGATCGGCACCGGCCCCGAGGCCGCGCGGCTCCGGGCCATGGCCGGTCCGACGGTGGAATTCCTCGGCTGGCGCCCCGACGCGGAGGTCGCCGACTTCTACGCGCGCTGCCGGGCCGTCTTGTTCCCGGGCGTCGAGGATTACGGCATCGTGCCCCTCGAGGCGGCGGCGGCGGGCCGGCCGACCATCGCCTTCGCCGGCGGGGGCGCGCTCGAGACCATGATCGGTCTGGGGCGGAGCGGCGCGCCGCCCACCGCCGTGTTCTTCGAGGCGCAGACGGAGGAGGGGATGGCCGGGGCCATCCGCGAGTTCGACGACGCCGCGGACCGCTTCGACCCCGGCGCGCTGCGCGCGCGCGCCCTCGAGTTCGACACCGCCGTCTTCCGCCGCCGCATCCGCGACTATCTCGACGGGCGCTGGGGCGAGTTCCTGGCGAGGCGCGCGTGCTGAAGGCGCACTCGCGGCTGTTCAAGCAGCTCACGTTCACGGCCGACGTCGTGCTGATCTCCGCGTGCTGGGTGCTCGCTTACTGGCTGCGTTTCCATGTCCTTCCCCACGGCGACGTCCCGCCGTTCTTCTGGGACTACGCGCTTCAGCTCGGGCCGATCCTGCTCGTGTGGTCCTTCGCATTCAACGCCTTCGATCTCTACCGGCCCCGGCGCCTCCGCACCCACCGTGGCGAGTGGTGGGACATCGCCAAGGCGTCCACGCTCGGCGCCGTCGTCCTCATTACGATCATGAGCTTTCTCTTTCGCGGCTACGACTACTCGCGCGTTGTGATCGGCATTTTCTGGGCCAGCTCGATCGTGGCCGTCACCATGTGGCGGGTGGTGTTTCGCGAGGCGCTACGCGTGACGCGCCGCCACGGCTACAACGTGCGCTACGCGGTCGTCGTCGGTGATGGCGAGACCGCCGACGAGGTGTTCCGCGTGCTCAAGCGTCGGCACGACGCTGGAGTGGAGGTGCTTGGGCGCCTAGGCGACAAGCGCGACACCGGGGGCACGACCTGGCTCGGCGCTCCCGAGGACATCCGGCGCGTGCTCGACGAGAGCAAGATTAAGGTCGACATGGTCATCGTTGCTCTCCCGTATGCCGAGTATTCACGACTAACCGCCGTTCTCAATGGCATCGGCGACGATCCCGTATCAATCCACCTTGTTCCTGAGGTGAAGGGCCTTGCATCGCTGCGCGGTGGATTTGAAGAATTCGCGGGTATTCCATTTTTGCATTTGCGTGAGTCACCTCTATACGGCTGGAGCCGCCTACTCAAGCGCGTGTTCGACGTTGCGGTCGCCTCAGCCGGCCTCTTCGCGCTGTCGCCGCTGCTGATAGCCATCGCCGCCACTGTGAAGCTCAGCTCCCCCGGCCCCGTCCTCTATCGTCAGGAGCGCATGGGACTCGATGGCCGGCGTTTCTCCATGCTTAAGTTCCGCTCCATGGTGCCCGATGCGGAGGCCCAGACCGGCCCGCGCTGGGCCGTGCCCGACGACCCGCGGCGCACGCGCTTCGGGGCCTTCCTCCGGAGGACGAGCCTCGACGAGCTGCCGCAGCTCCTCAACGTGCTGCGCGGCGAGATGAGCCTGGTGGGCCCGCGGCCCGAGCGGCCGTCGTTCGTCGAGGAGTTCCGACGGCGCGTGCCGCGCTATTTGCTGCGCCACAAAATGAAAGCGGGCATCACCGGCTGGGCGCAAGTGAACGGCTTACGAGGTAACACGTCTCTCGAGAACCGCATTAAGCTCGATCTCGAATACATCGAGAAGTGGTCATTCAGTTTGGATCTTAAGATTCTTTGGAAGACTGTCTGGGTCGTCTTCCGCAGCCGCAACGCGTACTGATGGCCGTCGCCGACGTCCTGCGCGGCGCCTCGCCCGCCGAGCGCTCGCGCCGGCGCCGGCTGCTGGACGTCCTCCTCGTCGTGCTGGCCGTGGGCCTGGCCTGCTCGATCTCGCTGTCCGAGGTCACGCTGGCCGTGATGGCGGCGGTGCTGCTGGTGCGCGCGCGGCCGGGCGCGTCGTGGCTCCGCGCGCCGCTGGCGGCGCCGATGCTCGCCTTCGCCGGATGGACCCTCGTCACGGCGGCGACGGCGGCCCAGCCCGCCGACAGCCTGCGCTCCGCCAAGAATCTGCTCGTGCTCGCCACGTTCTGGGTGGTGTGGGCGGCGCTCCCGGACGCCGCGGGCGCGCGCCGGTTCGCGAGCGCCGTGTTCGTGGCGGTCTCGGTCGTGTCGCTGCTGGCGATCGTGCAGGTGGCGGGCTGCGGGCCCGAGGGCGGCCTCGAGCACACGCCGCAGGTGCCGCTGCTCGCCGTGTACTTCAAGAAGTGCTACCGCGCCCACGGCTTCTACAGCATCTACATGACGCTGGCCGGCGTGCTCACGATCGTGCTGGCGCTGACGCTTCCGCGACTGGCGGGGTTCGCCCGGCGGGGCCTCGGCGCCTGTGCCTGGGTCGGCGGCGCGGTCGCTCTCGCGTTGACGGAGGTCCGCGGCGCGTGGCTCGCCTTCGCCGCCGGCGTCGCGACCATCGTGGCGCTGGGCCGCCGCGCCCGGCTCGCGCTGGTGCTCGTCGTCCTGCCGCTGGCGGCGCTGGCGTTCCCGCACGTGCAGGAGCGCCTGCGCTCGATCGTCGATCCGACCGACGTCACCGCGCGCGAGCGGCTGGTCATGCTGCACGTCGGACTCCGGCTGGTGCGCGAGCATCCCGTCGCCGGCATCGGCCCGGGCCAGGTCAAGGCCGTGTATCCGGCCTACGCGCCCCCCGATGCGCTGCGGAGGCACACGAGCCACCTGCACAACACGCCGCTGCAGCTCGTGGTCGAGCGCGGCCTCGTGGGCGCGGCGCTCTGGATCTGGATCTTCGTCGCGTTCTTCCGTCGCGCGGGCCGCGTGCTGCGCCGGCTGCCCGCGGAGGCCGCCGCCGATCGCGCCCTCGTGCTGGGCGGCCTGGCCGGCGTGACGGCCTTTCTCATCGCGGGGCTTTTCGAGTACAACTTCGGCGATACGGAGGTGCTCCTGGTGGCCCTGAGCGTGATGGCGCTGCCGTTCGTCGTCGAGCGCGACCTCCCGGGGCGGGCGGCGTGAGGTGGTC
This sequence comes from Candidatus Methylomirabilota bacterium, assembly GCA_036002345.1. GTDB lineage: Bacteria > Methylomirabilota > Methylomirabilia > Rokubacteriales > CSP1-6 > AR12. The sequence continues at coordinate 12,084 of DASYTM010000064.1, forward strand.
CGCGGCCCCGCGGCTGGCCGGCGTGCGCCTGCTCGCCATGGACGTGGACGGCGTGCTGACGGACGCCAGCATCTGGTACACGGAGCGCGGCGACGAGCTCAAGCGCTTCGACGTGCGTGACGGGCAGGGGCTCGTGCTGCTGCGGGAGGCCGGGGTGATCACGGCCGTCATCACGCGCCGCCACTCCGAGATCGTCGAGCGGCGCGCGCGCGAGCTCGGGATCACGGAGGTCCACCAGGACGCCACGGACAAGGGCGAGGTCGTGCGCGGCGTGCTCGCCCGCCACGGCGTGCGGGCCGCCGACGCCTGCTACGTGGGCGACGACGTGGGCGACCTGCCGGCCATGGCGCTCGTCGGCTTCCCCGTCGCCGTGGCCGACGCCGTCGCCGACGTGCGGCGCGCCGCCGTCTACGTCACGCGCGCCCCCGGCGGCCGCGGCGCCATCCGCGAGCTCTGCGACCTGATCCTGACCGCGAAGCGGGGACCGACGCGCCGGCGCTGATCGGGTTCACAATTTTGTGACAACAATCGCCTCCGCCGAAGGATACTCGACACTCGGAGGAGGCCATCTGATGAGGAGTTCCTGGGGATTCGTGGTGAGCGCGGGCGCGCTCGTCGTGCTGGCGGCCGGCCCCGCGTCGGCGTGGCAGTGCCCGGTGCAGTGGAAGGCGGCCGAGGAGGCCATCAAGAAGTCCGAGAGCATGAAGGTCCCGCCCGAGGGCAAGGCGATGCTCGAGGACGCCAAGCGCATGATCGCCGAATCCAAGAAGCATCACACCGAAGGCACGACCAAGGTCGAGCACGCGCGATCCATGTGGAAGGCCAAGGCGGCCCTCGCCATCGCCGAGTCCGTGGCCACCATCTCGGAGCCCTAGCGGCTCCCCGAGCCGACACCGCGTGTTGCGACCGCGCATCCTCGCCCGCTGGCTGGCCCTGCTCGCTGTCCTGGCCCCGGGTCCCGCTTGCGCCGCGGAGGGGATCACCCTCCAGGAAATCGTCTTGCGCGCGAAGCCCGCCACGGTGCTCGTGGTGGCCGAGGTGGGATCCGAGGTCGTCCTCGACTGCGGCGCGGGCTGGAAGAAGATCAACCCGGCGCCGTTCCGCGAGACCGGGACGGGGTGGTTCATCGACTCCAACGGCTGGGTGGTCACCAACGCTCACGTCGTCCAGCCCGCGCATCAGGACGTGCCGTGGGTGGTGCAGGACCAGGCCGAGAAAGCGGTCACCGACGTCTGCGTCTACGACGAGCTCGAGCGCCGGGGGATCGCGGCCGGGCAACGCCCCGACCTCGAGACAGAGCTCCGGCGGCAAGCGATGGGCCGCGCGCTCCAGACTACCCAGGTCACGCTCAAGCCATCTCTGTTCATCCTGCTGGGCAACGGCTTCCGGCTGCCGGCCAAGGTGGAGAAGTACAGCCCGCCCGTGAGCACGACGCGCGGCGCGGGGGCGATGTCCGGGCGCGATCTCGCCCTGCTCTACGTCGAAGCCGCGGAGATGCCGGCCTTCAAGCTCGGGGAGTCGAAGAACGCCAAGATCGGCGACCCGATCCACATCCTGGGGTTCCCGGGCGTGGTGTTGACGCACGAGCTGCTCAACGCGACGGCGAAGGTCGAGGCGTCGGTGACCAATGGAGCCATCTCGGGCTTCAAGCAGGACGTGCAGAACCAGGCCGTGATCCAGACCGACGCGCCGGCGGCGTGGGGCAACTCCGGCGGGCCGGCGGTGAACGGACGGGGCGAGGTCGTCGGCGTGCTGACCTTCGTGTCCCTGGCCCCCGGGGCCGGGGGCAGTCTCGTGCAGGGGTTCAACTTCGTCATCCCGTCCGATGCCGTGCGGGAGTTCTTGCGCGGCACCAAGGTCGACCTCAACGACAAGAGCCCCTTCAACGAGCACTGGTACGCCGGCCTGCGGAAGTTCTTCACCGACGACTGGAAGGGCGCCGCCGAGAGCATCAAGGCCGCCGATCGTCTCCAGCCCGAATTCCCGGATCTCCGGCGCCTCGCCGCCGAGGCCGCGGACAAGCTGAACAATCCTCCCCCACGACCGTTCCCCTGGCCGTGGGCGGCGGGTGTGGTCGGCGTCGCGGGCCTGGCCGTCGCGGCGATGGTGCCGTGGCGTCTCGCGCGCGCGAACCGCCGCCGTGCATCCGCCGCGGACGTCGTCCGCCTGCGCGAGAGCGGCGCTCCGCCCGTGCTCCTCGACGTGCGCGACCCCGTGATCTACCGGGCCAGCCCCTACCGGATCCCCGGCGCCCTCCGCCTCGACCCCGACCAGGACCCGTCAGCCCTCGGCCTCGACCCCACCCGCGCCGTGATCGCCTATTGCACCTCCGACGGCGAACGTCTCAGCGCCCAGGTCGCCGACCGCCTCCGAACCCAAGGCTACTCCGACGTCCGCGTCCTCCGCGGCGGCCTCGGAGCCTGGACCCTCTCCGGCCTCCCCCTAGAATCCAAAACCTAGTCCAGACCGAGGCGTAACTTCGAGTGCGCGCGTTGTGATGGATTCGCCGCCCGGCCCGTTTAGTACGCGATCGTCGGTTCCGTCGCGAGGCGCACGCGGACGAAGTAGTCTTTAAACTTCTCGAGATCATCCTGCGACACCATGTCGGAGACGAGGAAGCACG
>DASYTM010000065.1:0-13273 GCA_036002345.1 Candidatus Methylomirabilota bacterium
CCGTCACGGTCGAGGCCCGGTCCGTCAACCATCGCCATCTCGACGTCGCCCTCCGCCTGCCGCGCAGCCTCGCGGCGCTGGAGCTCGACGCGCGCCGTCTCGTGCAGAGCCGGCTCGAGCGCGGCCGCGTGGACGTCACCGTCCAGCTCAGCGCGCTGAGCGGCGCCGCCGCCCAGCGCGTGCAGGTGGACGCGGCGCTCGCGCGCGAATACGTCGCGCGCGCCCGCGCGCTGGCCATGGAGCTCGGGCTCGAGGGCGCGCCGAACCTCGCGTGGGTGCTCGAGCGTCCCGGCGTGGTGCGGCTGGAGGATCCCGAGCCCTCCGAGCCCATCGTGCCCTGGCCGCTCCTGGCCGACGCGCTCGGCAAGGCCCTCGACGAGCTGGTGACGCGCCGGACGGCGGAGGGTGAGCGCCTGGTCGAGGCGCTGCGCTCGCTCTACGGCGAGCTCTCGACGGCGGTGGACGTGGTGGCGTCGCGCGCGCCGTCGACGGCGGCGCGGCGGGAAGAGCGGCTGCGCGAGCGGCTGCGCACGCTGCTCGCGGAGACGGCCATCGACGAGGCCCGCATCGTGACGGAGGCGGCCATCTGGGCCGACAAGGGCGACGTGACGGAGGAGCTGGCACGGCTGCGCGCCCACCTCGCGGAGTTCACGCTGCTGCTCGACAAGGGCGGGCCGGTGGGGCGGCCCCTCGACTTCCTGATCCAGGAGCTGAACCGCGAGGTCAACACGGTGGCCTCCAAGGCCGACGACCTCGAGATGAGCCAGGCCGCGCTCGGCGCCAAGGGCGTGCTGGAGAAGATCCGCGAGCAGGTGCAGAATCTTGAATAGCCGCGCGAGCGCGCACCTCGGCCGGCGCGGCACGCTGTTCGTGGTCTCGGCGCCCTCGGGCGCGGGCAAGACGACGCTCTGCCGCGAAGCCCGCCTCGTCATCCCCGACCTCGCGTACTCGGTGTCGGCCACGACGCGCGCGCCGCGGCCCGGCGAGGTGCAGGGCGTGGACTTCCGCTTCGTGAGCGAGAAGGAATTCCGCGTCATGCTCGAGCGCGGGGAGCTGGCGGAGTGGGCGACCGTGCACGGCAACCTCTACGGCACGCCCGCGCGGCCGCTGGAGGCGGCCCTGGCGGCCGGGCGCGACGTGCTGCTCGACATCGACACGCAGGGGGCGCGGCAGCTGCGCGCGCGCTATCCGGAGGCGGTGCTGGTGTTCATCGTCGCGCCGTCGATGGCCGAGCTCGAGCAGCGGCTGCGCGAGCGCGGCGCGGAGAGCGAGCACGACATCGCGCGGCGGCTCACGCGCGCGCGCGAAGAGATCGCACTGTGGCGAACGTACGATTACCTGATCGTCAACCGGGACGTGAAGGAGGCGATGGACCAGCTGCTCGCCGTCATCCTGGCCGAGCGCTGCCGGACCGCGCGCCTGTCTCTCACGCTCCCCGACCTGGAGGTGCCCGAGTGATGGCCTTTCCTTCGCTGGAGTCCGCCCTGAACAAGGTCTCGAACCGCTACCTGCTGGTGGTGCTCTCCGCCAAGCGGGCGCGGCAGCTCAACCGCGGCGCGCCGCCGCGCGTGGACAGCAAGCACAAGAAGCCCACCTCGTCGGCGCTGGAGGAGATCGCCGCCGCCAAGGTGGAATACCGCATCAAGGAAGCGGACGAGACGACGAAGGGCTGAGGTCGTGCGGCTCGACGGTCGCGAGCTGGTTCTCGGCGTCACGGGCTCGATCGCCGCCTACAAGGCGGTGATCCTGCTCCGCGAGCTGGCGCGCCTCGGCGCGACGGTGACGGTCTGTCTCACCGAGCACGCGCGCGCGTTCGTCGGGCCTCTCACCTTCCGCACCCTGTCGGGCCGGCCCGTGCTGACCGACCTCTTCGATCCCCAGAGCGAGGACGCCGTGGAGCACGTGGCGCTCGCCGAGCGCGCGGCGGCCATCGTGGTGGCGCCGGCCACCGCGAATCTCATCGCCAAGGCCGCGCACGGCGTGGCCGACGACTTCCTCACCACGCTGCTGCTCGCCGCGCGGTGCCCGGTGCTCATCGCGCCGGCCATGGACGGCGGCATGTGGGAGCATCCGGCCGTGGTCGCCAACGTCGCCGCCCTGCGCGCGCGCGGCGTCGTCGTGATGGAGCCGGAGAGCGGCGCACTCGCCTCCGGGCTCACCGGGCGCGGGCGACTGCCGGAGCCCGAGGCCATCGTGGCCGCTCTCGCCGCCGCGCTGGCGCCGACGCAGGACCTCGTCGGCGACAAGCTCGTGCTCACGGCGGGGCCGACGCGCGAGCCCATCGATCCCGTGCGCTACATCTCCAACCGATCATCCGGCAAGATGGGCTACAACCTCGCGGCCGCCGCGCTGCGCCGCGGGGCGGAGGTCACGCTCGTGTCGGGGCCCACCGCGCTCGTGCCGCCGGCGGCGGCCACGTTCGTGCCCGTGCAGACCGCGGAGGAGATGCGGGAAGCCGTGTTGCGCCACCTGCCCGGCGCCACCATCGTCATCAAGGCCGCCGCCGTCGCGGACTACCGCGTGCGCCGGCCGTCGGAGACGAAGATCAAGGGCAAGCGCGACCTGACGCTGGAGCTCACGCCGAATCCCGACATCCTCGCCGAGGTCGCGGCGGGCCGGTCGGGCGCGTTCGTCGTCGGCTTCGCGGCGGAGACCAACGACGTCGCCGCCAACGCGCGCGCCAAGCTCGAGGCCAAGGGCATCGACCTGCTCGTCGCCAACGACGTGAGCCAGGCGGGCATCGGCTTCGACGCCGACGACAACGAGGTGCTGCTGATCGATCGCTGGGGCGGCAACCGCGCGCTGCCGCGCATGGCCAAGAGCGCGGTGGCGGACGCGATCCTCAGCGAGATCCTGACGCTCCGGCGCGCCGCCGGCCGCACGGCGGGCAAGGCCCGGCACTGAGCGAGACGCCGCGCGAGACCCTGGCCGGAGCGCTCGACGCGCTGGCCACGGCGCTGCGCTTCCACCGCGACCTCGGGGTCGAGACGCTGCCGCTCGAGGGTGAGTACCTGATGACGCCCGCCGAAACCCTCCGCAAGCAGGAGCAGGCGCTCCAGGACTGCCGCCGCTGCAAGCTGTGCGAGGGCCGCAACAGCATCGTGTTCGGCTCCGGCAGCCCGACGGCGGAGTTCGTGGTGATCGGCGAAGGTCCGGGCGCCGACGAGGACGCGCAGGGCTTGCCGTTCGTGGGCCGCGCGGGGCAGTTGCTGACGAAGATGCTGGCGGCGGTGAACCTGACGCGCAACGAAGTCTACATAACGAACGCGGTGTTGTGTCGCCCACCCGGCAACCGAAATCCCGAGGCCGACGAGCTCGCCGCGTGCGCGCCGTTCCTCGCCGACAAGCTCGCCGTCATCCAGCCGAAGGTGATCCTCTCGCTCGGCAGCGTGGCGACCCAGGCGCTCCTGCGCACGAAGGAAACGATCGGACGGCTGCGTGGCCGCGTGCACCCGTACGGCGACGCGATACTGATCCCGACCTTCCATCCCGCGTTTCTCCTGCGCAACCCCGGGCAGGAGTACAAGCGCATGGCCTTCGAAGACCTGAAGCTGGCCCGGAGAGAATACGACCAGCGAAGAACACGCTGACGGAGCCGGGAACCCTCTCGAACAGGCCACCCACGGCTCATGCCTGACTCACGCTCCGTTACAGTAGACGTCGCGTTCGACACCCCGGTCCAGCATCCCTTCTCCTATCTCGTCCCCGAGGGCATGACCGTGCGGCCGGGCCAGCGCGTGGCGGCGCCACTGGGACGCGGCGTCCGCACCGGCATGGTCGTGGCCGTCCGCGAGGGCGACGCCGCCGGGCTCAAGCCGCTCGCCCGCCTCGTCGATCGCGCGCCCGTGCTCGACGCGCGGAGTCTCGACCTCGCGCGCTGGATCGCGGAGCAATCGCTGTCCTCGCTCGGCTCCACGCTGGTCGCCCTTACGCCGCCGGGAAGAACGGGAAGAGAAGAACGCAGCCGGGAACCATCTAGAACAGCCCACCCACGCTTCACGCCGTCCTCGCCCTCCGATACAGAAGACAAAACGACAGCACAACCTCACCTATTCATCGGCCACGGCCGCGAGCGCCGGCTGCTCGAGCGCATCGCCGGCGCGAGCGCGCCGACGCTGGTGATCGTCCCCGAGATCGACGCCGCCGCGCGCTGGGCCCAGCGGCTCGAGAAGCACGGCAGCGTCGCGCGGCTGGATTCCGGCGTGGACGACGACACGCGCGCGCGGGCGTGGGCCGCCCTCGCCGCGGGCGACGCGCGGCTCGCCGTCGGCACGCGCGGGGCACTGCTGGCGCCGCTGCCCGCCGGGGCCACCATCGCGCTCGTGGACGAGCATGAGGCGGCCCACAAGCCGCCGGGCCCGCCGCGGCTGCACTCGCGCGACGTGGTGCTGGAGCGCGCGGCGCGCGCGGGCCTCGATGCCGTGCTCACGTCCGCCACGCCGAGCGTGGAGACGTGGTGGCGCGCCGACAGCGGGCGCGCGCGCCTCGTCGCCGGCGAGCGGGCGCCCTGGCCGGCCGTGCAGGTCACCGACACGCGCGGCATCCTTCGCCGCGAGCCGCTCACGCCCGTGCTCGCGCGCGCCGTGCGCGAGACGCTCGCGGCCGGGCGTCGGGCCCTGCTCGTGGTGAGCCGGGTCACCTCGGCGCTGGCCTGCGACGAGTGCGGCGCGATCGTGCGGTGCCCCGATTGCGACGTGGCGCTGGCCTACGCGCGCGCCGCGCGCGCGCTGACGTGCCGCGTGTGCGGCCGGGAGACGCCGCTGCCCGAGACGTGCGCGGGCTGCCGCGGCCGCCGGCTGTCGCCGTTCGGCTGGAACGCCGAGCGCGTCGAGCACGCGGTGCGCCGCCGGTTTCCCAAGGCGCGCGTCGCCCGTTACGATCCCGAGGCGCGCGGCGCGAAAGCCGAGCGCGGGCGCGCCGAGGCCGCCGCCGCGGAGATCGTCATCGGCACGCGCGGCGCCCTGCGCCTCTTCGGCCCCGCTGCGCTCGGCGTGGCGGGCTTCGTGGCGCCCGATCAACTCCTGCGCCTGCCCGACTTCCGCGCCGGCGAGCGGCTCTTCTCCCTGCTGTGGGCCGCCGCCGAGCGCGTGGCGCCCGGCGGCCAGGTCATCGTGCAATCGCAGACGCCAGAGCACTACGCGTTCGACGCCTGCGCGCGGCAGGACCTGGACGCCTTCTACGGTCAGGAGATGAAGTTCCGCGGCGAGCTCGGCTATCCGCCGTTCCGGCGCCTGGCGATCATCACGCTGACAGGGCCGTCGCCGGCCGTCGCGCGCGGGCTCGGCGACGACGTCAGTGCGGCGCTCGCCGGCGTGGCCGGGCTGACCGTCTATCCGCCCGTCGCGGTTCGCCGCGACCGCGCGCGGCGCATCGTCGTGAAGGGCCACGCGGACCTCGCGAGCCGGCTCGCCGAGGCGCTCGCCGAGTTCCGGGGCCCGCGGCCGAAGAGCCGCGGTATCATGGACGTCGAGGTGGATCCCGTCGAATGGCCGTCTTGAAAGTTCGTAAATACGGTGACCCGGTGCTGCGGCGCCGGGCCCGGCCCGTCGAGGCCGTGACCCCCGAGATCCGCGCGCTGATCGCGGACATGGTCGACACGATGTACGACGAGGTCGGCCTCGGCCTCGCCGCGTCCCAGGTCGGCTTCTCGCTGCGCCTCATGGTCGTGGGCGACGAGGAGGGCCGCGGCGCGCGCGCGCTGGTCAATCCGGTCATCACCGAGCAGGGCGGCGAGATCACCGCGGAGGAGGGCTGTCTCTCGATCCCCGGCATCTTCGCGCCCGTGAAGCGCGCGGAGTGGGTGAAGCTCGAGGCGCACGATCCCGACGGCAAGCCCGTGACGCTCACGGCGCGCGGCCTGCGGGCGCGCGTCTTCCAGCACGAGATGGACCACCTCGACGGCGTCCTCTTCATCGACCGGCTCGACCCCGTCACGCGCGACCGGATCAAGCGGCGCATCAAGAAGGAAGGCTTCACCGAGGACGCCGCCGGCCACCGCGCGCTCGCGCTGTAACACGCTGAAGCTCCTCTTCTACGGCACGCCAGAGTTTGCGCTCCCCGCCTTCGAAGCGCTGCGCCGCGCCCACGCGATCGCCGCCGTCGTCACCCAGCCGGACCGTCCCGCCCATCGCGGCCAGAAGCTCACGCCCTCCGCCGTGAAGCGGGCCGCCCTCGCCGCCGGCATCCCGGTGGTGCAGCCCGCGCGCCTGCGCGATCCCGAGTGGCCGGAGCGGCTCGCGGCGTACGGCGCGGATCTCGCCGTCGTCGTGGCGTTCGGCCAGATCCTGCCCGCGGCCGTGCTGGCCGCGCCCGCGCGCGGCTCCATCAACATCCACGCCTCGCTGCTGCCGCGCTATCGCGGCGCCGCGCCGATCCAGTGGGCGATCATCCGCGGCGAGACGGAGACCGGCATCACCACCTTCAAGATGGACCCCGGCATGGACACGGGTGACGTGCTCCTGATGCGCCCGACGCCGATCGGCGCCGAGGAGACGGCGGGCGAGCTGTCCGAACGGCTGGCGCGGCTCGGCGCCGAGGTGATCCTCGAGACCCTGGAACGCCTCGACACGCTGACGCCGCGGCCCCAGGAGCACGCGGCGGCGACGCTGGCCCCCCGGCTCAAGAAGACCGACGGGATCATCGACTGGACGAAAGCCGCCCAGGAGATCGTGAATCTCGTGCGCGGCTGCAATCCGTGGCCCGGCGCGACGACGACGACGCCCGCGGGTGCGCTGACGATTCACCGCGCGCGCGTCGTCGCGGGAAAGCTCGCGGACCCCGGGCAGGTCGTGAGCCACGCCCACGGGCGCGTCGTCGTGACGGGCGGCGGGCTGGTGCTGCCGCTCGAGGTGCAGCCGGAGAACCGCAAGCCGATGGGCTGGGACGACTGGCTGCGCGGCGCCCGCCTGCCCGACGGCGCGCGCTTCGGCCCACCGTGACCGCCCTCCACCGCGAGCGCGCCGCCGCCTCGCCCGCCCGCGCGCTCGCCGCGCGCGTGCTGGAGCGCGTGGAGACGGACGCCGCGTACGCCGACCTCGCCCTCGAGGCCGAGAGCACGCGCCGCCGCGTGGCGCCGCGCGACATCGGGCTGGCCACCGAGCTCGTCTACGGCACGCTGCGCTGGCAGCGCTACCTCGACTGGGTCCTCGCCCCGCACTCGCGGCGGCGCCTCGACGCGCTCGACCCGCCCGTGCGCGTCATCCTGAGAATGACCGCGTACCAGCTCGTCTTCCTCGAGCGCGTGCCGGCTTTCGCCGCCGTGAGCGACGCCGTCACGCTGGCGCGCGCCGGTGCGCGCGGAAGCGCCGAGTACACCAACGCGGTGCTGCGCGCGTTCGCGAAGCGCGGCGCGCGCGAGCGGGAGCCGGCGCCGCCGCGCGATCCCCTCGACGCGCTGGCCACGCGGTGCTCGTTCCCGACCTGGCTCGCCAAGCGCTGGGTCGAGCGCTACGGCGCCACCGACGCGGAAGCGCTCATGAGAGCGATGAACGAGCGGCCGCCGCTCGCCGTCCGTGCCAACACGCTCCGCCTCACGCGCGAGGCGCTGGCCGCACGGCTGGCCGGCGAGGACGACGTGGCCACGCAGCCCACGCGCTGGGCGCCGGAAGGGCTCGTCACCGAGCGCGCCGCCGGCACGCCCGCGCGCTGGCACGCCTTCGCCGACGGCGCGTGCGTCGTGCAGGACGAGGCCTCGATGCTGATCGCGCGCCTGCTCGAGCCCGCGCCGGGCGAGACCGTGATCGACGCCTGCGCGGCGCCCGGAACGAAGACCACCCACCTGGCCCAGCTCATGGACAACCGCGGCCGCATCGTCGCGCTGGATCCGCAGCCCGCACGGCTCCACCGAGTGACCGAGGCGAGCGAGCGGCTGGGGGTGTCGATCGTGCAGACGATCGAGGGGACGGCGCAGGAGCTCGTCAGCTCGTACGCGCCGCGCGCGGACGCCGTGCTGGTGGACGCTCCGTGCTCGAACCTCGGCGTCCTGCGCCGCAACCCCGAGGTGAAATGGCGGCGCCGGCCCGAGGACATTCCCGCCGCCGCCGTTCGCCAGCGCGAGATCCTCACGGCCGCCGCAACCCTGGTGAAGCCCGGCGGCCGGCTCGTCTACGCCACGTGCTCGCCCGAGCCCGAGGAGAACGAGGCCGTGGTGGCCGCGTTCCTGGCCGCCCAGCCCGCATTCAGCCTCGATCCGCCCGCGGCCTTCCCGCTGGCGCTCGACGCCGACGGCTTCCTCCGGACGCGCCCCGACCGCCACGGTACCGATGGCTTCACGGCCGTCCGCCTGCGGCGCGCGTGATATAAGGAAGGCCGAGATGCGGATCGCCCCCTCGATCCTGTCGGCCGACTTCGGCATCCTCGCCGACGAGATCGCGCGCGTGGAGGCGGCCGGCGCCGACCAGATCCACATCGACGTGATGGACGGGCGCTTCGTGCCCAACATCACCATGGGATTCCCCATCCTCGACGCGATCCGCAAGCGCACGCGGCTGCCGCTCGACCTGCACCTGATGATCGTGGAGCCCGAGAAGTACCTCGCGGAGTTCGCGGCGCGCGGCGCCGACATGCTCACCGTGCACGTCGAGGCCTGCCCGCATCTTCAGCGGACGCTCACGTCGATCCGCGAGCTCGCCGACAAGCGGGGCGCCCCCGTGAAAGCCGGGGCGGCCCTCAACCCCGCGACCTCGCCCGTGAGCATCGAGTGGGTGAAGGACGACCTCGACATCGTGCTCGTGATGTCGGTCAACCCCGGCTTCGGCGGCCAGAAGTTCATCCCCGCCGTCTATCCGAAGATCCGCGCGATCCGCACGATGCTCGGCGCCCGCGGCGTCGACGTCTCGATCGACGGCGGCGTGAAGGTCGAGCACGCGCGGCCCCTGGCCGAGCACGGCGCGACGACGCTCGTCGCGGGCTCCGCCGTGTTCGACGCGGAGGATCCCGCCAAGGTCATCCGCGAGCTTCGCGCCGCCGCTGGGCCCTAAGCCCGCGCCCAAGTTGAAATTTTCCGCATAGTTCCGTACACTCGACCTTTCCATGCTGGACTCTCTGAGCACAAGACTGACAGCGATCTTCGACCGTCTGGGCGGCCACGGGCGCCTGACGGAGGAGAACATCCAGGAGGCCCTCCGGGAGGTCCGGGTCGCCCTCCTGGAGGCGGACGTCAACTTCAAGGTCGTCCGTGGGTTCATCGATCGCGTCAAGGAAAAGGCGGTCGGCCAGGACGTCCTGAGGTCGCTCACGCCGGCCCAGCAGGTGGTCAAGGTCGTCCACGACGAGCTGGTGGAGTTGCTCGGCGGCAGCGGGCATCGCCTCTCGCCCGCCGCGCATCCGCCGACGGTCGTGATGCTCATCGGGCTCCAGGGCTCGGGCAAGACGACGACGGCCGCGAAGCTGGCGCGGCTCTACGCCAAGCAGGGCCAGCACCCGATCCTCGCCGCCGCCGATACCTACCGGCCGGCGGCGCAGGATCAGCTCCGGACGCTCGGCGAGCAGGTCGGCGTGCCCGTGGTCGGCGAAGGCAAGACGCCGGTCGAGATCTGTCGCGCCGCGCTGGACGCGGCGGCGGCGCGCGGGCTCACCCCGCTCATCCTCGACACGGCGGGGCGCCTGCACATCGACGAGACGATGCTCGACGAGCTCAAGCAGATCCGGTCATCGGTCAAGCCGCACCACGTGCTCCTCGTCGTGGATGCCATGACGGGCCAGGACGCGGTGACAGTGGCCGAGAAATTCAACCAGGCCGTCGGCATCGACGCGGTGATCCTGACCAAGATGGACGGCGACTCGCGCGGCGGCGCCGCGCTCAGCGTGCGTCACGTGACGGGCCGGCCCATCGCCTTCGTCGGCGTGGGCGAGAAGGCGGACGCGCTCGAGCCGTTCCATCCGGACCGGCTGGCCTCGCGGATCCTCGGCATGGGCGATATCGTGTCGCTGGTCGAGAAGGCCCAGCAGACGGTGAGCCAGGCCGAAGCCAAGGCCATGGTCAAGAAGCTGCGCGAGGATTCCTTCACGCTGGAGGACTTCCGCGCCCAGCTCAAGCAGGTGCGCCAGCTCGGCCCGCTGGACCAGATCATGGGGATGCTGCCGTTCGGCAAAGCGCTGAAGGGCCTGCCCAAGGACATGGGCGGCGAGCAGGCGGACCTCGACCGCTTCGACGCGATCATCTGCTCGATGACGCCGGGCGAGCGGCACAACCCGGAGGTCATCAACGGCGCGCGCCGCCAGCGCATCGCGCGCGGCAGCGGGACGAATGTGCAGGACGTGAACCGGTTGCTCAAGCAGTTCGCGCAGCTCAAGAAGATGATGAGGCAGTTCAAATCGATGGAGGGCCGGCTGGGGAAGATGAAGGGCCTGCCGGGCTTTCCAATGCCGAGGGGGTGACGACGTGGCCGTAGCCATTCGACTCAGACGGGAAGGCTCCAGCAAGCGGCCGCGCTATCGCGTGGTCGTGGCCGATTCGCGGTCGCCGCGGGACGGGCGCTTCATCGAGATCATCGGGCACTACAACCCGGTGACGGACCCGCCGCAGGTGGTGATCGACCGCGAGAAGGCGAAGGCATGGATCGCGAAGGGGGCGCAGGCCTCCAACACGGTGAAGAAACTGATCGCACTGGCTCCGAAGAGTGGAGCGTAACGCGCAGAGCAGTTGTTGGAAAGCAGCTGCAGTGGGAGTGGTAGTTGAGAGAGCTGGTGGAATACCTGGCCAAGGCCTTGGTCGACGAACCGGAGCACGTGAACGTGACCGAAGTCCAGGGAGAGCGCGTGACGGTGATCGAGCTGCGGGTGGCCCAGACGGACCTGGGCAAGGTCATCGGCAAGCAGGGGCGGACGGCGCGGGCGTTGCGGACGATCCTCAACGCCAACGCGACGAAGCTGCGTAAGCGCGCCGTCCTGGAGATCGTCGAATAACCGCGGGCCGGCTGGTCGCCATCGGCGAGATCGGCCGGCCGCATGGGCTCGCCGGCGAGGTGCGCGTGACGCCCCTCACCGACCGGCCCGAACGGTTCGAGACGCTCCGCGAGTGCGTGCTGTGGGACGCGGCGCGGGACGAGCGTGCGCCGTGCCGCCTGCGGGCGGCGCGGCGGCAGGGCGAGGCGCTGGTGGTCGCCATCGCGGGCTGCGACTCGCCCGAGGCGGCGGCACTCCTGCGGGGCTGGTTGCTGGCGGTGCCGGAGGCGGAAGCGCTGCCGCCGCCCGAAGGGCACTTCTACCCGTGGCAGCTCGAGGGCTGCCGCGTGCTGATGGAGGATGGACGCGAGGTGGGGCGGGTGCTGCGAGTGGAGATGGGGCAGGCGCAGGATCTGTGGGTGATCGGCGACGGCGCGCGCGAGCATCTGGTGCCGGCGGTGCCCGAGATCGTGCGCGACGTGGACCTGGCCGCGCGCCGCGTGGTGATCGCTCCGCCCGAAGGGTTGCTGGAGCTCTAGATGCGGATCGACATCGTGACGCTGTTCCCGGCGATGGTGGAGCCGGCGCTCTCGACGTCGATGCTGGGCCGGGCGCGGACGCGCGGCCTCGTTGACATCCGCGTGGTCAATCTCCGAGACTACGCGACGGGCAGGCATCGGGTCACCGACGACTACCAGTTCGGCGGCGGCGGGGGCATGGTGCTCAAGCCCGAGCCGATCGCCGCGGCGGTGGACGCGCTCCGCGTCGAGGGCTCGCGCGTGATCCTGATGGACCCGCGCGGCCGGACGTTCAGCCAGGCGGTGGCCGCGGAGCTGGCGAAGGAGTCGCACCTGATCCTCGTGGCCGGCCGCTACGAGGGCGTGGACGAGCGGGTGGCCGAACTGATCGCCGACGAGCGGTTGTCGATCGGCGACTACGTGCTGACGGGCGGCGAATTGCCCGCGCTCGTGGTGACGGACGCGGTGGCGCGGCTGCTGCCCGGGGTGCTGGGCGGCGAGGGCGCCGCCGTCAACGAGTCGTTCGCGGCGGGGCTGCTGGAGCCGCCGCAATACACGCGGCCGGAGGATTTTCGCGGTGCGCGGGTCCCGGAGGTGCTGCTGTCGGGCGACCACGCGCGCGTGGCGCGGTGGCGGCGGGAGCAGGCGCTGTGGATGACGTGGCAACGCCGGCCGGAGCTCCTCGCGGAGGCGAGTCTCACGGACGAGGAGCGGCGGTTGATCGAGCGATTCGAGCGCGGAGAGGCGCCCGCGGCCCCCGCGCACACAGAGAGGGACGAAGGTCATGGACGCGATTCGCATCGTTGAAGCGGGGCAGCTCAAGAAGGACCGGCAGAGCTTCGAGCCCGGCGACCAGGTCCGCGTGCACGTGAAGGTCATCGAGGGTGAGAAGGAGCGCACCCAGATCTTCGACGGCACCGTCATCCGAAAGCGCGGCGAGGGCCTCCGCGCCTCCTTCACCGTCCGGCGCATCTCCTACGGCGTCGGCGTCGAGCGCACGTTCCCGCTGCACTCCCCGCGCATCGACAAGGTCGAGGTCGTGCGCCACGCCCGGGTGCGCCGCAGCAAGCTCTATTACCTCCGCTCCCTCGCCGGCAAGGCCGCCCGCCTGCGCGAGAAGCGGGTCAACGTCGTTCCGGCCACCGCGCCCGAGCCCACCGAGTAGGCCACCAGTCTCCGCGTGACGCCGCCCACGTCGGCGCCGTACCGCTACGAGGCCCAGGCCTGGAGGGCCGGCGTCGCGCGCATCGCGGGAGTGGACGAGGCGGGCCGCGGGCCGCTAGCGGGGCCCGTAGTCGCGGCGGCGGTGATCCTGGATCCTGGTCGCCGCGTCAAGAAGCTCGCCGACTCCAAGCTGTTGACGCCGGAACGTCGCGAGGAGCTGTACGCGCTGATCTTCGAGCGCGCCGTCGCCGTCGGCGTCGGCATCGTCGACCACCTCACCATCGACCGCGTGAACATCCTGCAGGCGACGATCCTGGCGATGCGCGAGGCGCTGGCGGGTCTGGCGGTCGTGCCGGAGCTCGTCATCACCGATTTCGTCGCGCTGCCTTCGCTTCCCTGCCCCCAGCGGAATCTCATCGACGGCGACGCGCGCTGCGCGACCGTGGCCGCGGCGTCGATCGTCGCCAAGGTCACGCGCGATCGGCTGATGCTGGAGGCCGACAAGCAGTTCCCGGAGTACGGTTTCGCGCGGCACAAAGGCTATGGCACCGCCGACCATCTCGCCGCGCTCGACCGTCTCGGCGCGTGTCCGATTCACCGGCGGTCGTTCTCGGGCGTGTGGCGGCAGGGGGAGTTGTTCGTGCTGGAGGAGGACGACTAGAAGGTTCTTGCCGCGTGCCGAGGTCTCGCTACTACGGTGCCGGGCT
>DASYTM010000066.1:0-6885 GCA_036002345.1 Candidatus Methylomirabilota bacterium
CTCCGGCCCACGCTCGTGATCGCGGGGGCGGAGGCCGTGGGCGGCGCGGGGGAGGCGGTGCTGGAGACCGCGTGCGCGCTGGAGATGATCCACGCGTACTCGCTCATCCACGACGACCTGCCCGCCATGGACGACGACGACTACCGCCGCGGGCGCCTCACCAACCACAAGGTCTTCGGCGAGGCCATGGCCATCCTCGCCGGCGACGCGCTCCTGACGCTGGCCTTCCGCCTCGTCGCCGACAACGCGGCGCGCGCCGCCGATCCGCGCCTCGTCGCGCGCGTGGTGGGCGACATCGCGGACGCGGCGGGCACCGACGGCATGGTGGGCGGCCAAGTCGTGGACATCGAGTCCGAGGGCAAGGACGTCGGGCCCGACACGCTCGAGTACATCCACCGGCACAAGACGGCGGCCCTGATCCGCGTCTCGCTCACGGCGGGCGCCACCCTCGCGGGCGGCACCACCGCGGAGCTCGAGACGATCCGGCGCGCCGGGGACACGCTCGGCCTCGCCTTCCAGATCGTGGATGATATCCTCGACGTGGAAGGCAGCCTCGCGGAGCTCGGCAAGACGGCGGGGAGCGACGTGCGGAAGAAGAAGGCCACGTACCCGGCTGTGCACGGCATCGAGGCCTCGCGGCACACCGCCCGGACGCTGATCGACGAGACCAAGCGGCTCCTCGAGCCGCTCGGGCCCCGGGCCGAGCCGATCCGCGCGCTCGCCGACTTCGTCATCGAACGGAGGTCCTGAGTCATGTCGGCGATCACCGGCGTCTACGCGCGCGAGATCCTCGACTCGCGCGGCAATCCCACCGTGGAGGTCGAAGTCCAGCTCGAGTCGGGAGCCTGGGGCCGGGCGGCCGTGCCGTCGGGGGCCAGCACCGGCAAGCGCGAAGCGATGGAGCTGCGCGACGGCGACGCCCAGCGCTATCGCGGCAAGGGCGTGCAGCAGGCCGTGCGTAACGTGGAGGAGACGATCGCCCCCGAGGTCGACGGCATGGAGGCGAGCGAGCAGGCCGCGGTGGACCAGGCGCTGCTGGAGCTCGACGGCACGCCCAACAAGTCCGGTCTCGGCGCCAACGCGATCCTCGCCGTCTCGCTGGCGGTGGCGCGCGCGGCCGCGGACGACGCCGGCCTGCCGCTCTACGCGTACCTGGGCGGCGTGGGCGGCCGGCTCCTGCCCGTGCCGCTCGTGAACGTCATCAACGGCGGCGCCCACGCCGACAACGGGATCGACTTCCAGGAGTTCATGCTCGTGCCCGCGGGCGCCGACTCCTTCGGCAACGCCCTCCGCATGGCCGTCGAGGTCTTCCACGCCCTGAAGGAGACGCTCAAGGAGAAGAAGCTCGGCACCGGCCTCGGCGACGAGGGGGGCTTCGCGCCCGCCCTCGGCAGCAACACCGCCGCGCTGGACTTCCTCATGCAGGCCATCGAGCGCGCCGGCTACCGCCCCGGCGACGACGTGGCGCTGGCCCTCGACGTCGCGGCCAGCGAGTTCGCCGAGGACAACGGCCGCTACCGGCTCCGCCGCGAGGGCGTCGTCCTCGACGCCGAGGAGCTGGTCGGCCGCTACGAGGCGATCGTGGACCGCTACCCGGTGGTGTCGATCGAGGACGGGCTCGGCGAGGACGACTGGGCGGGCTGGGCCCTCCTCACGCGCCGCCTCGGCGGGCGCGTGCAGCTCGTCGGCGACGACCTCTTCGTCACCAATCCCGCCGTCATCCAGCAGGGGATCCAGAAGGGCCTCGCCAACGCCGTGCTCGTGAAGGTCAACCAGGTCGGCACGCTCACGGAGACGCTCGACGCCATCGAGCTGGCCAAGCGCGCCGGCTACGGCACGGTGATCTCGCACCGCTCCGGCGAGACCGAAGACACCTTCGTGGCCGACCTCGCGGTGGCCGTCAACGCCGGCCAGATCAAGACCGGCTCCGTCGCGCGCAGCGAGCGCACCGCCAAGTACAACCAGCTGCTGCGCATCGAGGAAGAGCTCGGGCACGCCGCCTCCTGGCCCGGGCGCAGCCTCTACTCCCGCACGGCCCGGTGAGCGGCCGCCCGAAGGCCCTCGGCGTCGCCGCGGTCGTCATCGTGGCCCTGGCCCTGGGCGCCTACGGCACGCAGGCCGTCCGGCGCGTGTCCGAGATGCGCCGCGAGATGGCGGCCATGGAGCGCGATCTCGTCACCCTGCGCTCGCGCACCGAGGAGCTGACGAAGACCGTCGAGCGGCTGCGCAACGATCCCGCCTACATCGAGAAGCTCGCCCGCGAGGACCTCGGCTACGTGCTCCCAGGCGAGACCGTGCTGAAGTTCCCGAAGACCGACAAGTAGCGCGATGGACTGGCTCTGGTCCACCGGCTGGGCCTGGTTCGGCGTCTTCGTCGCCGCCATGGTCCTGAACGGCCGCGCCGCCTTCAAGCTCCTCGTGGACTGGAAGGGCATGCTGACGACCTCGCGCTTCGTGGAGGACGCCTACGCGGCGCTCGACGCGCTGCCCGACGAGTCCGCGCTGGAGCGCGCCGCCGGCGCGCCCGTGTTCCTGCATCTCGTCCCCGCGTGGGAGGAGCCGGCCATCGCCGACACCCTGGCCGCGCTCCTCGCCTCCCGCTACCCGCATGGCGGGCTCCACGTCGTCGTCGCCACCAAGGCGAGCGAGGACGCCGCGCCGCACCCGGGCATGCCGGCGCCGACCGCGGAGCTGGCGCGCCGCTTCCGCGACGGGCTGCCGCCGTGGCAGCAGAAGATGCTCACGGTGGTGGCCATGCCGGGCGAGGGCCGCAAGGCCCACCAGCTCAACTGGGCCCTGCGCGGCGAGACGCTGCGCGCCACCCTCGGCGAGCGCTATGACGCGCGGCAGGTCTACGTCGGCGTGAGCGACGCCGACTCGCTGCCGGACCGCAACGTGTACCGCTGGATCGCCGCCGAGGTGCTGGCCGGCCGCGGCGCCCCCGCCTACCAGGGCGTCACGCTCTCGCTCGCCAACTTCGCCGCCCACGACGCGCGCGGCCGCGTGTGCGCCATCCAGCAGTCGTCGATCTTCATCCGCGTCTCGATCGCGCGGCTGATCAACGAGGCGCGCCGCGTCCGCTGGTTCGCGGCCCTGGCCGCGCGACGGCCGCGGCTGGCGCGCGCGATCCGCCCCGTCTTCGAGCTCGGCTTCCGCCGCTCGCAGATCTGCCTCGGCCACAACCAGTTCGTGCGGCTGGACGTGCTGCAGGCGCTCGGTGACTTCCCGACCTCAGGGGCCACCGAAGACTCCACGCTGGGGTACGCGCTCGGAGCCCGCGGCCACCTCATGGCGCCGCTGCCGCTGCTCGAGATGGTGGACCTGCCGGAGACGACGGAGAAGATGGTCCGGCAGAACGCGCGCTGGTACAAAGGCGTGCTCGACGACGTGGCGTTCCTCTGGCGGGCGTGGCGCGCGGCACCCACGGCGTTCAACGCCGCGCAGCTCTGCCGCCACCTCGGCAACAAGGTCGTGGAGTGGCCGGTGGCCGCCGTCGTCTATCCCGTGGTGGGCTTCCTCGGCTGGCACCTCGCGTACCGCTTCGGCGACCACCCCGTCCTCTTCGCCCTCGGCATCGCGCTCCCGTCGATCTCGCTGGGGCTCTCGATCTGGGTGGGCGGCATCGTGACGCAAGACTGCGTCGAGGACGTCGCGCGCCACCTCGCCCGGCCCGTGGACGTGCGGCGCACCACGCTCGCCCAGAAGTTCGTCGGCACCTTCCGCTGCCAGACGTACTGGCTGCTCGCCTCCCGCGGCGCGTGGCGCGTGCTCTGGGCCCTCGCGCGCGCCGGGCGCTTCGATCCCGCCAAGACCGATCGCGTCACGCGCTGACTCGAGGCGTGGACATTGACGCCCTCCTCGTCCGCGAGCACAAGGGCGGGGCCTAGGCCCGGGCCGGCGTGACCGACTGCTGGATCGTGAATCTGGTCGACGCGGTACTCGAGGTCCGCCGGGAGCCGACGCCGGAGGCGACGGCCCCGGCAGTCGTGCGCGTCTCCGATCTGCTGCCGCTATAATCCGGGGTCGGGAGGACACCGATCCATGGCGTCGCAGAAATCCAAGCGCGTGCTGCGCATCTCCAAGGAGACGCGGCCGTATCGCACCGAGCTCACGCCCGTCGCGTTCCTGCGGCGCAGCGGGTACGTGTTTCCCGACAAGCTCGCGGTCGTCCACGGCGACCGCCGCTACACCTACCGCCAGCTCGAGGAGCGCGTGAACCGCCTGGCCTCGGGGCTGCGTGCGGCCGGCCTCCGCCATCTCGATCGCGTGGCGTTCATCTGCCCGAACATCCCGGCCATGCTGGAGGCGCACTTCGGCGTCCCCGCCGCCGGGCTCGTGCTGGTCCCGATCAACACGCGGCTCAACAGCGACGAGATCGGCTACATCCTCGAGCACTCGGGGGCCAAGATCGTCTTCGTCGACCACGAGCTGGAGGGGCTCGTGAAACCGCTCGACCTCGCCGGCGTCCGCGTCGTCCGCGTGGACGACACCGGCGCGCCCGGCGATCCCTACGAGGACTTCCTCGCCGCCGGCTCGCCCGAGCCGTGCGAGCCCTGGCTCGAGGACGAGGAGGAGACGATCTCGATCAACTACACCTCCGGCACCACGGGGCGCCCCAAGGGCGTGATGGTGACCCACCGCGGCGGCTACCTGAACGCCGTCGGCGAGCTGCTGGAGACGGGACTCTCGTTCGACAGCACGTACATGTGGACGCTGCCGATGTTCCACTGCAACGGCTGGTGCTTCACGTGGGGCGTGACGGCCATGGGCGCCACCCACGTCTGCCTGCGCCGCGTGGAGCCGAGCCGCATCTGGGACCTCATCGACAAGGAAGGCGTCACGCACTATTGCGGCGCGCCGACCGTGCAGATCGGCATCGTCAACGATCCCAAGGCCCACAAGCTCGCCCGCACCGTGACGTGCGCGGTGGCGGGGGCTCCACCCTCACCCACGCTCCTCGCGAAACTGAAGGAGCTGGGGTTCCGGCCCGTGCACGTGTACGGCCTCACCGAGACGTACGGGCCGCACACCGTGTGCGCGTGGGACGCCGGCTGGGACCGGCTGCCCGCCGACGAGATGGCCAAGAAGGCCGCGCGCCAGGGCCAGGGCTACGTGGTCTTCGACCTGGTCCGCGTGGTGGACGAGACGATGAGCGACGTGCCCATGGACGCCGAGACGCTCGGCGAGGTCATCATGCGCGGCAACAACGTGATGAAGGGCTACTTCGAGCAGGCCGACGCCACGAGCGAGGCCTTCCGAGGCGGCTGGTTTCACTCGGGTGACATCGCGGTGTGGCATCCGGATGGCTACGTCGAATTGCGCGACCGCAAGAAGGACATCATCATTTCGGGCGGCGAGAACATCTCGACGATCGAGGTCGAGCAGGCCGTGGCGCGCCATCCCGCCGTCATGGAGTGCGCGGTGGTGGCGATCCCGGACGAGAAGTGGGGCGAGCGCCCGAAGGCCTTCGTCACCCTCAAGCCCGGGATGCAGGCCACCGAGGCCGAGGTCATCGAGTTCTGCCGCCAGCACATCGCCCACTTCAAGTGCCCGGCCGCCGTCGAGTTCGGCGACCTGCCCAAGACCTCCACCGGCAAGGTGCAGAAGTTCGTGCTGCGCGACAGGGAGTGGAAGGGCCGGGCGAAGCGGATCAACTGATGGCCCTCGAGCAGCAGCTCAACGAGGCGCTCACCAACGCGATCCGCGGTAAGGACCAGCGGTCCGCCGACGTCTTGCGCATGCTGAAAAGCCGGTTGCAGGAACGCCGCACCGCCAGGGGGTTCTCGGGGACGGTCGACGACGCGCTCGTGCTGGACGTCATCGGCGCCTATCGCAAGCAGCTGCAGAAGGCACTCGGCGAGTACGAGAAGCTCGGCGAGCGCGGCGCGGCTCAGGCCGCGCAGCTCCGGCTCGAGATCGAGTTCTGCGAGCGCTGGCTGCCCAAGGGCCTGGAGGCGGGCGCGCTGCGCGCGCTCGTGCAGGAGCGGCTTCAGGCCCTCGGCATCACCGACGCCAAGCAGATCGGCCGTCTCGTCGGCGACGTGATGAAGACGCACAAGGGCCAGGTCGACGCCGCCGATGTGAAAAAGATTGCAGAGGAGCTCTTGAAGGCCTGACATGCCCTCGCCCGCTGGTGTCGGTTTTGCACTGGAACCGACGGCGAGGAGGACCAGCCATGCACAAGCTCGCGATCACCGCGCTCGCGGCCGTGATGGGGCTCACCTGGAGCGCCCTGCCGGCCGTCGCCGCGGATCCCAACGACAAGAGCGTGACGGAGAAGGTCAAGGAGAAGACCGCCGAGACCTGGGACAAGACCAAGGAGAAGACCTCGGAGGCCTGGGACAAGACCAAGGAGAAGGCCACCGAGGCCAAGGACAAGGTCAAGGAGAAGGTCAGCGGCGACAAGGACAAGGACAAGGCCGAGGCCAAGGGCGACAGCGCCATCGACAAGACCAAGGCCAAGGCCGGCGAGATGAAGGACAAGATCCGGGCCAAGATCGGCCCGTCGGACGACGTCAAGCAGGCTCAGCAGGCGCTGAAGGACAAGGGCCACGACCCGGGTCCGATCGACGGCCTCATGGGTCCACGGACGGCCTCCGCTGTCCGCGAGTACCAGAAGGCGGAGAAGATCAAGGTGACGGGCCGTCTCGACAGCGAGACCAAGTCGCACCTGACCGGCGGCCAGGCCTCCTCGAAGACGAGCACCTCGACGCCGTCGGCCTCGCCGGCCCAGCCGTCGACGACCGGCTCGCCCTCGGCACCGGCCCAGTTGCCGGAGAAGACGCAGAAGCAGTAAGGTTTCGTGAGTGACGGGTTGACACGCGGGGATCGCTCCGGTAAGGTGACGAGGTCACCGCGGGGTGGAGCAGCCCGGTAGCTCGTTGG
>DASYTM010000067.1:0-19129 GCA_036002345.1 Candidatus Methylomirabilota bacterium
GCTCGTGACGTGGGACGTCGAGCAGCGCGACCGCGCAGGCCGCGTCGTCGACGTGGTCGTTCCGAGCGCCTGACCGGCCACCTTCACCCGACGATCTCGATGGCGAGGTCGTGGGTCTGAAAGCCACTGATGGGGTTGAGGTCCATGGGGCACGCGCTCACCGCAGCCACCAGGTCGATCAGCGCGCGCAGCTCGAGCACGTCGCCGGGCTTCGCGAGCGACTCGCCGAACTCTACGCGGCCCTCGGGGTCCGACATGTTCTGAAAGAAGTTGATCGGGTGCGGCAGCTGGTGGCGCTCGATCTTCCATTGCGCCAGCGCCTCCAGATAGTTGTCCGAGCAGCTCCGGTGCCCGGTGACGCCGAAGTCGTACTCGTAGCGCCACGGGTCGCACATCGGGATGATCATGTCGTGACGGCCCGTGTCGTCGCGCATGATCTCGGCGATCGGGCGCCGCCGGTTGCTGCGCAGGCGGTCGCCGGTGGTCGGGAACAGCCGGCCGATCGAGACCGCGGTGTGCATGGTGCTCAACGCCTCGCGGAGGTCGCCGGCGTTGTAGGCGATGAAGTCCGCGACCTGCCGGCCCTCCACGTTGACGATCCGGAGCGTCTGGCCCTCCCGCAGCGTCACGGCGCGCGCGGTGCCCTTGGGAATGCGCAGCCCGGCCATCAGGCGAGCACCTGGTCGAGAAACCGCCGCAGCCGCTCGTGGCGCGGCCGGCCGAAGACGTCGTCGGGCGTGCCCATCTCGAGGATCCTCCCCTGGTCCAGGAACGCGACGCGGTGGGCGACCTTGCGGGCGAAGCCCATCTCGTGGGTGGCCACGAGCATCGTCATGCCGTCGGCGGCCACCCGTTCCATCACGCGCAGCACCTCGCCGACGAGCTCGGGGTCCAGCGACGAGGTCGGCTCGTCGAAGAGCATCACGCGCGGCTCCATGGCCAGCGCGCGCGCGAGGGCCACGCGCTGGCGCTGGCCGCCCGAGAGGTGCTCGGGGTAGGCCTCCATCTTGTCGGCGAGGCCGACCTTCGTGAGCAAAGCCCGCCCCTTGGCGGCGGCCTCGCCGACGGCCATGCCCTTCACGGTGACGAGGCCCTCGATGACGTTCTCGAGCGCGATCATGTGGGGCCACAGGTAGAAGTGCTGGAAGACCATGCCGATCTCCGCGCGCGTGCGCGCGAGCTCGCGGCCGCTGACGCGCCGGGGCGTCCCGTCGCGATCGTGCCACCCGACGCGCTGGCCGCCGACGCGCACGACGCCCGACGTCGGCTCCTCCAGGAAGTTGACGCAGCGGAGCAGGGTGCTCTTGCCCGAGCCGCTCGGTCCGATGAGGCAGACCACCTCGCCGGCGGCCACGGAGAGGCTGACGCCGTCGAGCGCGCGCACCGCGCCGAAGTGCTTGCGAAGGTCTTCGACCTCGATCACGAGGCCGGGGTCATGGGCACCGGCGTGTCCAGGCGCAGCCGCCGGCGGCGCGCTCCGCCCAGCCCGCGCCGCTCGTAGGTCGTCACGTGCTCGAGGTACATCTGGAGCGCGCTGAGGCAGCTCGTGAGCACGAGATAGATGAGGCCGGTGACGGTGAGGATCTCGATCGCGCGATACGTGCTGCTGTAGATCATCTGGGCGGTCAGCATCAGCTCCGGCACGGTGATGACCGAAGCCAGCGAGGAGTTCTTGCAGTGCGAGATCGCGTTGCCCATGTAGGGCGGCACGACGATGCGGACCGCCTGGGGCAGGACGATGCGGCGGACGACCTGGCCGTAGGTCATCCCGACCGCGTGCGCGGCCTCCAGCTGACCGCGATGCACGGCCTGCAGGCCCGCGCGGATGATCTCGGCGTTGTAGGCGGCCGCGCTCGCCGACATCGCGATGATGGCCGCCGGGAACGCGTCCAGCGTGATGCCGATGGCGGGCGCGGCGTAGTAGACGAAGAAGAGGTGCAGCAGGAGCGGCGTGCCGCGCACCACCCAGATGTAGGCGGCGGCGGGCCGGCGCAGCCAGGCGCGCGGCGACATGCGGGCGAGCGCCACGAAGAAGGCGGCGAGCGTGCCCAGCACCTGGCTCAGCACGAAGAGCGCGATCGTCAACAGCGAGGCGTGGAGCAGGATGGGCAGGAACTTCCACGCCACGCCGAAGTCGAGGTGCACGTCAGGGCACCTGGTCGATGAGCTGGGCGCTGAAGTTGTCGATGCCGAAGTACTGCTTGGCCCAGCGATCGAGCAGGCCGTCCTTGCGCATCATGCGGATGGCCTCGTCCATCTTGGCCTTGAGCTGCGGCGAGCCCTTCTGCATCGGCACGCCGACGAAGCGCACGACGTAGGGCTTGCCCACGATCTTCGCCACCCCGGGCTTGTCCTTGATGAAGTTGGCGGCCGCGGTGTCGGGCGCCACCGCCGCTTCGATCCGGCCGATCTCCATGTCCGCGAACATCTCCGCGTAGCCCGCGTACCCCTTGAAGCTCTTGAACGCGCCGTGCTCCTTCTCGATGGCCTTGGCCGGGATCTCGCCGTCCATGCCGCCGGAGATCGCGCCGACCAGCCGGCCCTTGAGATCCGTGGGCCCGTGGATGTCCATCACGCTCGCGCGCGACACCACCACCACCGCGGAACGCGAATACGGGATCGAGTAGTCGAACTGCTCCTTGCGCTCGGGCGTCACGTTGACGTTGGAGAACACGGCGTCGAAGCGTCCCGTCTGCAGCCCTGGCAGGATGCCCTTCCAGTCCAGCCGCACGAGGTCGAGCTTCACGCCGATGTGCTTGGCGATGAACTTGCCGACCTCGATGTCGTACCCCACCAGCTCGTTCTTGTCGTTGAGGAAGGTCACGGGCGGCAGGTTGCCGCTGGTGGCGGCCACCATGTGGCCGCGCCGGGTGATCTCGGGCAGGTCGGCGGCGACAGCGGGGGCGGCGACGAGCAGGACGAGAGGCAGCGAGAGGAGCACGGGGAGAGGTCTCATGCGGGTCTCCTTTCCAAAGAGGCGTGATTGTATCTCACAGCGCGCGAGCCGCCCGTGTGCCGTCGAGGATCGCGTCGTGCACGCGCCGGGGGGAATACGCGTCGCCGATCACCTTGAGCTCCGCCACCTTGCCCTCGAGCTCGCCGGACAGCGGATCGTTCGCCTTGCCGCCGAAGGCGAGCACCACCGTGTCGGCCTCGACGATCGTCTCGGCGTTCGAGAACGTCTGGCGGGTGCGCACGCCGTGTGACAGGATCGCCCGCGCCACCGTCATGGGGGTCAGGGTGACGCCGCGCCCGAACAGGCGCGCGTAGAGATCGGAGCGCGTGCCCTCGTCGATGTCCTCGCCGACCATGAAGTAGCGGCAGACGATCGTGACCTGCGCCCCGCGCTCGGCCAGGAAGTCCGCCGTGGTCGGCGCGGCGAAGTACCCCTCCTCGTCGACGATGACCACGCGCCGGCCGACCGTGGCGCGACCCGTGAGGACGTCCACGGTCGTCGTCACGTGCGGCAGCGTCACGCCCGGAATGTCGGGGACCCGCTGGGTGGCTCCCGTGGCAAGGATGACGGCGTCGGGCTTCAACGCCAGGACGTCGGCGGCCGAGGCGCGCGTGTTCAGCCGGATCTCGACGCCCGCCTTCTTCGCCTGCCCGGCGAGCCATGCCGGAATGGAGGCGTAGTCCTCGCGCTTGGGCGCCTGCGCGACGGCGAGCACCTGGCCCCCGACGGCGGACGACGCTTCGAGGAGGATCGTGGCATGGCCGCGCAGGGCGGCCACGCGCGCGGCCTCGAGCCCCGCCACGCCGCCGCCCACCACCACCACGTGCCGCGTCTTCGACGCCGCCCGGATCTCCATCAATTCGGCCTCGCGGCCGATGGCGGGATTCTGCACGCAGGTGATCGCCTTGCCCTGGCGCAGGCGCCCGATGCAGCCCTCGGCGGCGCCCACGCACACGCGCACGTCGTCACTTCGACCCTCGCTCACCTTCTTCGGCATCTCGGGATCGGCGATGAGCGCGCGCGTCATGCCCACGAGGTCGCACACGCCGTTGGCCAGCGCGGCCTCGGCCTGCTCGGCGGTCACGATCCGCCCCGCCACGATGACGGGCACGCGGACGACGGTCTTGGTGAGGGCGGCGAGGTCGTTGAACACGCCGCGCGGGTGATAGTGCGACGGCGTCACCACCGCCTCGTAGCGCAGGGTCTCCGTGTTGGAGCCGCTCACCATCCAGTAGTCGGCGATGCCGAGGGCATCGAGCCGCCGCGCGATCTCCAGCAGCTCCTCGCGCGTGAGACCGCCCTCGACGAAGTGGTCGCCGCTGTGGCGCAGGCCGAGGATGAAGTCCCGCCCCACGGCCTCGCGCAGGGCGCGCAGGACTTCCGTGGGCAGGCGGAGCCGGTTCTCGAGACTGCCGCCATACTCGTCGGTCCGCGTGTTGGCGAGCGGCGAGATGAAGTTCTCCAGGAGGTGCCCGCCGTAGAGCGGGATGTCGGCGCCGTCGTAGCCGCCCTGCTTGAGCCGTACCGCCGCCGCCGCCCACGCGTCGATCACCTCGCGGATCTCCGCCTTCGTCATGACGTGCGGCCACTCGCGATGCCGCTCCTCGCGCGTGTCGGACGGCGCCCACAGCGGGGTGCCGGAATACCAGGAGTGGCCGCGGCGCCCGCGGTGCGAGATCTGCGACAGGCACAGGGCGCCGTGGCGATGAATGGCCTCGCTCATCTGCCGGAACTGGGGGATGACACTGTCGTCCCAGTTGTTGACCTCGCCCCAGTCGTTGATGGAGGTCGGGTGGATGCTGGAGGAGCCGAACATCATCACCACCCCACAGCCGCCCTTGGCTTTCTCCTCGTGGTACCGGATGTAGCGGTCGGTGATGGCGCCCTTCTCACCGAAGGCGGCGCCGTGCGGCGTGGAGACGATGCGGTTCTTGGCCGTGGCGGGGCCGAGGGCGATGGGGCTGAACAGCCGGGCGAAGGGCGCGGCCATCACTTCAACCGCGCGTCGTAGAGAAACAGCATGTTGTCGATCCAGGGCTTCCAGTCCAGCCGGTTGCTGATCCCGAAGATGTGGGCCTGCTGATAGGCCTTGACGATCGGCGCGTCCTCGAAAATCATCTCCTGCGCCTTCCCGTAGAGGGCGCGCCGCTTCTCGGGATCGTTGGTCCCCTGCGCGTCCTCCAGGACCTTGTCGAGCGCCTCGTTCTTGTGGATGGCCAGCGCGGACTTGCTGTGGAGCGAGTTCACGAGCAGGTCGCCGTCGAAGATGCCCGCGCCGCCCCACGCCACCATGTAGGCGGGCAGCAGCTCGCGCTTGCGCCACTTCGTCGTGTACACGCTCTGCTCCCACACCTGCACGGTGGCCTTGATGCCGACCTTGCCGAGCATGGCCGCCATGGCCTGCATGACCTCGATGTCGTTCATGTAGCGCCGGTTGGGCGCGTGCAGCGTCATCTCGAACCCGTTGGCGTAGCCGGCCTCGCGCAGCAGCGCCCGGGCACGCTCGGGGTCGTAGCCCCACCATTTCATCGCGGGATTGAAGCCGAAGGCCTCGCGCTCCAGCGGCACCCCGAGCACCTGGCCGTGGCCCTCCAGCACCGTCTTGATGATGGTGTCCATGTCGATCGCGTAGTTGATGGCGCGGCGCACGCGCGCGTCCTGCCACGGCCCCGGCATCAGGTGGTTCGTCATCTTGACCATGATGACGAAGCCGCCGAGCGTGCTGACCTCCGCGCGCGCCACGCCGCTGGCCTTGATCTTGGCGACCTGGTCCGGCGGGATGTCGCTCACGAGATCCGCCTGGCCCGACAGGAGCGCCGCCACTCGTGTGGTCAGCTCGGGCACGGGACGGAACACGAGCCGCTCGATGGCCGGCGCGCCGCGGTGGTAGTCACGGTTGGCCTCCAGCACGAGCCGCTCGTCCTTCACCCACTCCACGAACCTGTACGGCCCGCTGCCCACGGGCTTGACGGCGAAACCGGCGTCGCCGACCTGCTCGATGTACTTGGGCGGAACGATGCCGACGGTACCGCAGTGACCCGGGCTCATCCTCACGGGCAGCAGCGGGAACGGCTTGCTCGTCACGACGTTCACGGTCATGGCGTCGACGATGTCGGCGCGCTCGATGGTGGCGATGCTCGTGCGGCCGGGCGCGCCCTGCTTGGGGTTGAGCATGCGCTCGATGCTGAATTTCACGGCGGCAGCGTCCAGCGGCTCGCCGTTGTGGAACTTGATCCCACGCCGCAGCTTGAACTGCCAGGTCGTCTCGTTGAGCAGGCGCCACGACTCGGCGAGGTTGCCCTCGAGCTTGAGCGTCTTGAGGTCGCGGCGCAGCAGCGTGTCGAAGATCTGGCGGTCGGGCTCGTGGGCGTTCTTGTCACAGTGCATGTGCCAGTCGAGAGTGGCCGCCTCGCCGGACTGCACGACCACGACGGGCTTGGGCTGGGCCTGGGCCGCGCCGACCCCCACGACGACGAGCGCGAGCGCTGCGAGCACGATCCATCTCATGAGCTGTCCTCCTTAGAAGCGGTCCACGGTAGCCCGGGTCTGCAGATACGGATCGAGCGCGTCCCGCAGGGCGTCGCCGATCAGGTTGATGGCCATGACCGTCACGAACAGGGCGACCCCCGGTGAGAGCGCCAGCCAGTAGCGGGTGTCGACGAATTGCCGGCCCTCGGCGAGCATGCCGCCCCACGACGGAATCGAGAGCGGCACCCCGAGGCCGAGAAAGCTGAGCCCGGCCTCGGTGAGGATGGCGCCCGCCACGCCGAAGGTGGCGACGACGATGAGCGAGGCGCTGACGTTCGGCAGGATGTGGCGCACCACGATGCGCGGCACCGACATGCCGAGCGAGCGTGCCGCGTCGACGTAAGCGCGCTCGCGGACGGCCAGCGTCTCCGCGCGCACCACGCGCGCGTAGGTGGCCCAGGTGCTGAGCCCCACCACCAGGATGATGTTGCGGATGCTCGGGCCGAACACGCCGATGACGGTGATGGCGAGCAGGATGAACGGAAACGCGAACTGCATGTCGGCCAGCCGCATGATGAGGTGATCGGCCATCCCGCCCCGGATGCCCGCCGTGAGGCCGAGGCTCGTGCCCACGCTGCCCGCCAGCAGCACCACCGATACGCCGATGAGGACCGACGTGCGCGCCCCGTGGATGACGCGGCTCAGGATGTCGCGGCCGAGCTGATCGGTGCCCAGCAGCGCCAGGTCGCCCTCGGCGGTCCGCGTCGTGGGCGGTGTGAAGCGCGCGAGCAGGCGCTGCTCGTTGGGATCGGCGGGCGCGAGGATTCCGGGCGAGAGGGCGCAGACGGCCACGAGCGCCACCGCCATCAGCCCGAGGCCGGCGCCGGGCGAGCCGAGCAGCGCGCGCGTGCGCCGCCCCCTAGGCAAGGCGCACCCGCGGATCGAGCGCCATGTAGACGACGTCGATGGCGGCGTTGAGGAGGATCAGGCTGGCCGCCACCGTGAACACGACGGCCTGCAGCAGCGGGACGTCCTTGTTCACGACGGCTTCGACGGCGAGACGCCCGATGCCCGGGTACGCGAACACGGCCTCGGTGATGACGGCGCCGCCGAGGAGGTTGCCGAGCTCGAGCCCGATCGCGGTCACGATCGGGATGGCGCCGTTGCGCAGGGCGTGGCGCAGGACGACGCCCCACTCGCTGATGCCCTTGGCGCGCGCCGTACGCAAGAAATCCGCGTGCAGGACCTCCAGCATGCTCGAGCGCGTGATCCGCGCCGTGCGCGCCATCGCCCACACACCGAGCGTGAGCGCCGGCAGCGCCAGCGCGGCCGCTCCCTCGCCGCCGTAGACGGGTACCCAGCGCAGCTGCACGGCGAAGACGAGAATGAGGAGGATGCCGAGCCAGAACGTCGGCATGCACTGGCCCGTGAGGGCCAGGGTCATGGCGACGGTGTCGAGCACCGAGTTGCGGCGCAACGCCGAGAGGATCCCGAGCGGCAGCGCGAGCGCCACCGCGAGGGCCATGGCGACGGCGGCGAGCTTCAGCGTGGCGGGAAGGCGCTCGAGCACGAGCGGCAGTGTCGGCTGCTGGTGGCGCAGCGAGCGGCCGAAATCACCCTGCACCGCGCGCACCAGGAACCGGCCGTACTGCTCGGGCAGCGGGCGGTCGAACCCCAGCGCCGCTCGCACGATCTCGTAATCCGCCCGCGTTCCCTCGGGGCCGACGTACAGCGCGGTGGGATCGCCGGAGAGGTGCACGACGAGGAACACGGCCAGAGAGATGCCGAGGAGCAGCACCACCGCC
Organism: Candidatus Methylomirabilota bacterium; assembly: GCA_036002345.1. Taxonomy (GTDB): domain Bacteria; phylum Methylomirabilota; class Methylomirabilia; order Rokubacteriales; family CSP1-6; genus AR12. The sequence goes on from DASYTM010000067.1 coordinate 8,230, forward strand.
CAGGCGAGCCGCCGTGCCAGGTAGCCGACCACGGGCGGGAACGTACAGGAAACGCCCTCTCCGACCAAGAGGGCGGTCAGCGAGCGGGCAGCACCGGAATCCGGACGTTCGCCGAGGGCCGGTATCGCACGTCCCGCGTGAGCGACGCGGGGTCCACGCCCGCGGCCAGGAGGGCCTCGACGCCGGCGGTGGCGATGGCCGTGGCGATCGCCTCGCCCGGGCACGCGTGCGGCCCGCGGCCGAACGTGAACGCCGTACGCTCGCGGCGCCGCGGGTCGAAGCGCTCGGGACTCGCGTTGGCGGCGGGGTCGTGGTTGGCGGCGGCGAGCACGACGAGGATCGTGTCGCCGGCCTTCATGGGCTGGCCCGCCACCACACCGTCGGCGGCGAGGAAGCGCCGCGTGTTCTGCACGGGCGGATCGAAGCGCACGACCTCGGCGACGCTCGCGCCGAGATCGGCGCGCGCCTCGGGATGGCGGCCGAGCGCCACCAGCGTGTTGCCGATCAGCCCCGCCGTCGCGTCATGGGCCTGGAACAGGAATCCCACGCGGTTGGCGACGAGCGCCGCGGGCGCGGCGGCCGGCGATCCGATCAATCGGCGCAGCTCGTCCGCCGCCCCCTTGCCCGCCTCCAGCGCCTCCGCCGTGGCGCCGGGAGCGAAGCAGCGCGCGAGCGCCGCCGTCCAGCCCGCCGTCGCCTCGAGCCGGTCGTCGGCGACGCCGAGCAGGCTCGCCACCACGTAGGCCGGCAGGCGGTTCATCACGGCGGCGACGCCGGCGGCCGCGAGCGCCGCGGCGTGACGGCGCGCGTGGCGCCCGACGGCGGCCGGATCGAGCATGGCCAGGCTCGCGGACACGCCGGGCTTGAGCCGGAGGTGCGCGGCGCCGTCGTTCATCCGCACCAGGGCGCCGAAGATCTCGCCGGCCGGCGAGCCCACGAGGGCCTTGGGCACGGGCTCCGCGGGCGGGCGCACGCGGCAGAGCTCGCTGGTCAGGACCGCCGTCACACCCGCGGCGCCCGCCACGACCCAGCAGCCGAGCGCCTCGTCGCGGGCGACGGGCCGCCGCGCGACGAGGTCGCGATAGTACGGATACGGATCGGCGTGCGTGACGGCCGCGACCGGGTCGCGCGGCGTCTCGCTCAGGCTCAGCTCGTCCCGGCCGCCGCGGCGGCGTCCGCCTTCTTGAAGTCCGCCTCCGTGAAGCCGTAGAGATGCGCGCCGCCCATGAGGATCTGCGCGGCGATCTCGCGCGGGACGTTCTTCAGGAGGTTCTCCGAGACGTGCGGGAAGTTGGAGTCGAAGTGCGGGTAGTCCGTCGAGATGCACATGCGGTCGGCGCCGATGAGCCCGGCCGTGGCCTCGATCTCGGGCTCGCTGCCCTCGACGGCGGCCCAGCAGTTGCGCCGGAAGTACTCGCGCGGCATCAGGCTCAGGTACGGCGCGTGGGAGTCGCGGTATTGCGGGTAATCCCACTCGATCCGCGACAGCAGTCCGGGCGCCCACGAGTTCTGGGCCTCGAGAAAGCCCACGCGCAGCTTCGGATGGAACTCGAACACGCCGCCGATGATCATGGCGACCATGGCCTGCTGCATCTCGATCCAGTGGCTGGTCACGTGACGGTAGAACCGGTTCTCGCCGTAGAGCGGAATCATCCGCGAGTAGAGCGCGCTCACGCCCTCGTGGAAGCCCCAGGTGACGTTCAGCTCCTCGTGCACGGTGTAGAGCGGGTCCCAGTAGTTGGAGTGCCAGTAGCGCTCGTTCACGAGGTTGGGCCGGATGAACGAGCCCACCGCGCCCAGCTCGCGCACGCACCGCACGAGCTCGCGGCAGGCCATGTGCACGTCGTGCACGGGCAGCATCGCGACCCACTTCAGCCGCTCGGGGCTGTGGCGGGTGAACTCGTGGATCCAGTTGTTGTAGGCGCGGCAGATCGCCAGCGACAGGTGCGGATCCATGTTGTCGCGCGCGATCAGCGACAGGCCGTTGGTGGGATAGAGGACGGCGATGTCCACACCCTCCATGGCCATGCCCATCACCTGGGCCTCGGGGTCGTAGTCGCGCTCGATGGCGAAATCGAGCCGGCCCGTGTCGAAGAGGCGGGAGCCCGAGAGCGGCTGGGTCGTCTGCGACCCGGCCGGGCGGACGCGCTTCCGGTATTGCTGGAGATCCGTGTCGGAGGTCGGCAGCCCGTCGATGATGGTGAGGCCCGAGACGCCCCGCTTGGGACGGCCGTCCGCGCCGACGGGCACGCTCACGCGGTGCTTGAAGGCCGGGTCCAGGTAGCGGTCGAAGAGGTCGGGCGGTTCCATGATGTGCATGTCGGAGTCGACGAAGCGGAGACCGTCTTTCATGGGGTTCCTCCTCGGCCTGTGGTAGACGGACTATAATACCGAGCCTTCAGGAGGTCGAGCCCATGATCACCCACGCGACTCTCGCTCGCGTCGTCGTCGTTGCCGCGCTGTGGCTCGCCGCCGCCACCCCCTCGCCCGCTGCGGAGCCGGCGGGAGAGGTCACGCTGTCGTTCCACGTGACGCTGGCGCCGGCCTGGTTCGACCCGTCCACGGCCCCGCCCCAGATCACGCCGTTCGGCGTGATGTACGCCATCCACGACGCGCTGGTGCGCCCGCTGCCCGGGCACAAGATGGGCGCGAGCCTCGCGGAGTCGTGGACGGAGAGCAAGGACGGGCTCGTCTACGAGTTCAAGCTGCGCCGCGGCCAGAAGTTCCACAACGGCGATCCCGTCACCGCGGAGGACGTGAAGTTCTCGTTCGACCGCTACAACGGCGCGGGGGCGCGCGAGTTCCGCGCCCGCGTGAAATCCTGCGACATCGTCGATCCGCTCACCGTGCGCTTCACCCTCAAGGAGCCGTGGGCGGACTTCATGACCTTCTACGGCACCACGGCCACCGCGGCGGGCATCGTGCTGCCCAAGAAGTATTTCGAGTCTGTGGGCGCCGACGGCTTCAAGCAAAAGCCCGTGGGGGCCGGGCCCTACAAATTCGTGAGCCAGCGGGCGGGCCTGGAGATCGTCTTCGAGGCCAACACCGCCTACTGGCGCCACGCGCCGTACATCAAGAAGCTCACGATGAAGAGCGTGCCGGACAGCACCACGCGGCTGGCCATGCTCCGGAGCGGCGAGACCGACTACGCGCTCTTCCTCGACGGGCCCGAGGCCCAGACCCTCAAGGGTGACGCGCGCTACAAGCTCCTCGACACGCGCCACGCCTCGATCTTCTGGATCGAGTTCCCCGAGCAGTGGGATCCGAAGTCGCCGTGGGCCGACAAGCGCATGCGCCAGGCCGTGAACTACGCCCTCGACCGTAAGAGCATCAACGAGGCGGCGTGCCTCGGGTTCTGTCCGCCCGCGGGCGTGATCGTGCCGCGCGTGATGGACTTCGCGCTCCAGGTGCCGCCGCACCCCTACGATCCGCAGAAGGCCAAGCAGCTCCTCGCCGAGGCCGGTTATCCCAGCGGCCTCGAGGCCGGCGAGTTCACGCCCATCCCCGGCTTCTCGACGGTGGCGGAGTCCACCCTCAACAACCTGAACGCCGTCGGCATCCGCGTCCGCATGCGGTTGATGGAGCGGGCGGCCTTCTACGCGACGTGGCAGGAGAAGAAGCTGCGCGGGTTGTTCATGACCGCCGTCGGCAACTCCGGCAACGCCGCGAGCCGCGTCGAGACGTTCATGTACAGCAAGGGCCAGTACGCCAATGGCGGTTATCCCGAGATCGACGAGATGTTCCTGCAGCAGGGGCGCGAGCGGGATCCCGCCAAGCGGGAGGCCATCCTCCACAAGATCCAGCAGCTCACCATCGACCGCGTGATGTACGCGCCCATCATGGACCTGCGCGGCTTGATCGGCGTGGGGCCGCGCGTCGGCGACCACGCGTACCACACGATCCCCGTCTACGCGTTCCCGTCGTACGAGGACATCAAGCTCAAGGCGCAGTGAGGCGGCGCGACGTCCTCGTGATGATGGCCGCGGCGGCGGCGGGCGGCGCGGCGGGGACGGCGCCGGGCCCCCTCGCCCGCGCCATCTCCGGCTCCGGCGAGGCCATTCCCGCCGTCGGGCTCGGCACGTGGCAGACGTTCGACGTCGACGTCATGCGCGCCCGCGCACCGCTGCGCGACGTGCTGCGCCGCTTCGTCGAGCTGGGTGGCCGCGTGGTGGACTCCTCGCCGATGTACGGCACGGCGGAGAGCGTGGTGGGCGACCTCGCCGTCGAGCTCGGCGTGCGCGACCGCCTCTTCGTCGCCACCAAGGTGTGGACGAGCGGGCGCGCGGCGGGCATCGCGCAGATGGAGCGCTCGGTCCAGCGGCTCCGCGGCCCGCGCGTGGACCTGCTGCAGGTTCACAACCTCGTGGACTGGGCGACGCACCTGAAGACGCTCCGCGCGTGGAAGGAGGCCGGCCGCGTGCGCTACATCGGCGTCACGCACTACACCGCGTCCGCCTACGACGAGCTGGAGCGAGTGATGAAGACGGAGCCGATCGATTTCGTCCAGCTCAACTACTCGCCGCTCGAGCCCGACGCCGAGCGCCGGCTGCTGCCGCTCGCGCGCGACCGCCGCGTCGCGGTGCTGGCGAACCGCCCGTTCGCGGAGGGCGCGCTCTTCGCGCGCGTGCGCGGCAAGCCGGTGCCGGCGTGGGCGGCGGAGTGGGAGTGCGACTCGTGGGCGCAGCTGTTCCTCAAGTGGATCCTCGCCCACCCGGCCGTGACCTGCGTGATCCCGGCCACGAGCCGGCTGCAGCACCTCGAGGACAACATGAAGGCGGGCGTCGGCCGCCTGCCCGACGCCGCCGCCCGCGACAAGATCGCCGCGCTACTCTGAGCCGGGCGTCTCCTGGCGCAGCGCGCGCAGCCGCTTGTTCAGATTCGTCATCCGGTCGTTCATCTTGTCCGAGAGCCGCGCGCCCGGCGTCCGCCGCCGCGTCGCCGGCCGCGACGTCGTCGGCGCCGGGATCATCACGTGGCAGTAGGCGCACCCGGCTTTCAGTCCATGCTTGCACTCTTTGTCCATGAATTCAGACTACCCCATCCTTCAACGCGCGATCCAGTTCGTCGGCTAACGCCGCGGAAACCCGCGTCAATGGCAGCCGGCACTCGGGGGACGCGATGAGCCCGAGGCGCCACAAGCAATGCTTGATGGGCATCGGGTTGGCCTCGCGGAAGAGCCTCGGGACCAGCGTCTCGAGCCCCGACCAGGCGGTCCGCGCGGCCTGGTGGTCGTTGGCGGCCATGCACGCGTGCACGCCGACGAACCGCTCGGTCGCCAGGTGTGAGGAGGCGAGGATGCCGCCGTCGGCGCCGTGGGCGAGCATCGTGTAGAAGAACGCGTCGTCGCCTGTCATCACCGCGAAGCCCCTGGGCCGCTGGCGCAGGAGGTCGAGCGACTGGGTGACGTTGCCCGAGGAATCCTTGACGCCGACGATGTTCGGCCGCTCCGCCAGCTTCAAGAGGGTCTCGTTCAGGAGGTTGACGCTCGTGCGGTACGGGATGTTGTAGATCAGGATCTTCCGGTCGGTGGCCTCCGCGATGCGCGTGAAGTGCTCGGCCATCCCGTCCTGGCTCGGCCGGTTGTAATACGGGCACACGGACACGATGCCCTCGAAGCGGAAGCGCTCCAGCCGGCGGAGCGTCCGGAGCACCTTGTGAGTCGCGTTGCCGCCGACGCCGACGAAGACGGGCACGCGGCCCGCCACCACGCCGACGGTGCGCTCGACGAGGGCGTCCATCTCGTCCTCGTCGAGCGTCGGGCCCTCACCGGTCGTGCCGAGCGGGAACACCCCGCTGATGCCCCGGGCCAGGTAGTGCTCCAGCATCCGCTCGAAGCTCGCCAGATCCACGGCGCCGTCGCGGAACGGCGTGATGGCCGGCAACCACACTCCAGAGATCGTCTGCACGACGCTCTCCCTTCCTTGTCGAGCTCAGAACCCGCCCTTGCGCATGCAGGTCCGGTAGACGGCCTGGTAGACGGGATCCTTGGCGCCTTCGGTGTCCATGCCCTCGAGCTGCGGGTCGGCCAAGCTCGGGGATGCCGCCGGGGCGTCGCCTCGACGGGCGGTGGCGGCCCGGCTCTGGTCCTTCGTGTTCGGCGAGGCGTCGCGCGAGCTCGGCCCCTTGCTCACGGCTTCCTGCGCTTCCTGGTTGCAGGCGGCGATGTCCGCGGTCTTCGGGACCTGGGCCTGAGCGGCGCTGCACGCGCCCAGCACAAGAACGGCGGCGAGGAACGACCGGAGTGGGAGTCGCATATGAAGCCTCCATGCGCCTGCGCGCGTGTTCGTGTGCATCGCTTACGGTTTGCCGAGGACCACGCGGAGCCGGTGCACCCGCCCATCGTCGGCGAGCCCGACGTCCCCAGAGCCCGACACGGACGCGCCGTCGAGCTCGACGGACGACACACCGCGGCTCACGCCTCCCGGGTTCTCCACCACCACGTCGTACCGCGCCGACCGATGCCGGAACGCGATCGAATACCCTGGCCAGGCGCGCGGGATGCACGGATCGATCGTCAGCCGTGTCCCGCGGACGCGGAATCCGAGGAGCGACTCGAGGCCGGCGCGGTACATCCAGCCCGCCGACCCCGTGTACCAGGTCCAGCCTCCGCGGCCGACGTGCGGGGGCTCGGCATAGACGTCGGCGGCGACGACATAGGGCTCGACGGCATACCGGGCGACACCGGCCGGGGTGCGCGCGTGCTCGATCGGATTGAGCATCGCGAACAGCTCCCCGGCCCTGTCACCGTCCCCGAGGGCCGCGAAGGCCATCACCGACCAGATCGCCGCGTGCGTGTACTGACCGCCGTTCTCGCGCACGCCGGGCGGATAGCCTTTGACGTACCCGGGCTCCAGCGTCGTGGCGTCGAACGGTGGGGCGAAGAGCACCACGAGGCGATCGGCTCGGCGGACGAGGTGCTCGTCGACGGCCGCCATCGCGCGATGCGCGCGGGCGGGGGCGGCCACGCCCGAGAGCACGCTCCACGACTGGGCGATGGCGTCGATGCGGCAGGCGTCGCCGGCCGCGGAGCCCAGGGGCGTCCCGTCGTCGAAGTAGGCACGGCGATACCAGCCGCCGTCCCACCCCGCGCGCTCGAGGGCCATGCCCAGCGCCCGGGCGCGCCGGAGCCAGTCGTCGGCGCGCCGCGCCTCGCCCCGCACGGAGGCGAGCTCCGCCCACTCGGTCAGCACCGTGTGCAGGAACCACCCGAGCCAGACGCTCTCGCCCTTGCCACCGATCCCGACACGGTTCATGCCGTCGTTCCAGTCGCCGGTGCCCATCAATGGCAGGCCGTGCGGTCCGGTGGTCAGGCTCCGCTCGATGGCGCGCGCCCCGTGCTCGAACAGCGTGCCGGCCTTCTCGGCGCGGCGCGGCTCGAAATACGCTTCGGCCTGTCCGGGGAGGAGCGGCGGCGCCTCGAGAAACCCGACGGTCTCGTCGAGGATGCCGGCGTCCTCGGTGACTTCCAGATAGCGGCTGACGACGTAGGGGAGCCAGAGCGGATCGTCCGAGATCCGCGTGCGCACGCCCCGCCCGGCCGGCGGGTGCCACCAGTGCTGCACGTCGCCCTCGACGAATTGCCGGCCCGCCGCGCGAAGCACGTGCTCGCGCGCGACGTCCGGCCGTGCCAGAGCGAGCGCCGCCACGTCCTGCAGCTGGTCGCGAAACCCGTAAGCGCCGCCGGCCTGGTAGAAGGCGGTGCGCGCCCAGACCCGGCAGGCGAGCGTCTGGTACAGGAGCCAGCGGTTGAGCAGGATGTCGAGGCTCCGATCCGGCGTCGCGACCTGCACGGTCCCGAGCACCGCGTCCCAGCCGGACACGACCCCCGCGAGCGCCGCGTCGAGATCGCACGCGCGATAACGCAGGACCAGCTCGCGCGCGGCCTCGTGCGACGGCGCCTGTCCGAGCAGGAACACGATCTCGGCGCGCTCGCCGGCGGCGAGGTCGAGGCTCGCCTGCAGCGCGCCGCACGGGTCGAGACCGGCGCCGACCCGGCCCGACAGACGCCGGTCCCGCTCCAGCGCCGCCGGGTGCGCGGCGGTGCCGTGACGCCCCAGGAACTCCGTACGGTCGGCCGTCCACGCCGTCTGCCGTCCCCCGAGATCGGCAAAGGCCACCCGCGAGCCGAAATCGAGGCTCCACGGATTGCGGGCGAGCAGAGCACCCGTCTGCGGGTCGATGTCCGTCACCACGAACGGCGCCGCGGCGCTCCGCGACGGGCCGAGGACCCACTCCACGTACGCCGTCACCGACAGCCGCCGGCGCCGACCCGACGCATTGGTCAGCGTGAGACGCGAGATCTTGATGGAATCGTCGTTCGGCACGAACTGTAACAACTCGAGGCCCACGCCGTGGGAGTGGTGCGCGAAACGGCTATAGCCCTGCCCGTGCCGCGCCAGATATGTGCCGCTCTCCTGGCGGATCGGAAGCGCCGTCGCCGTCCACACCTCGCCGGTCTCGTCGTCGCGGACGTAGAGGGCCTCGCCGGCCGGGTCGCTCACGGGATCGTTCGACCACGCGCTGAGCTGGTTTTCGCGGCTGTTGGCCGACCACGTGTACCCCGACCCCGACTCCGAGACCTGGAAGCCGAACGCCGCGTTCGCCACGACGTTGATCCACGGCGCCGGCGTGCATCGTGCGCCGTCGAGCCGGACGACGTACTCACGGCCCTCCGCGGCGAAGCCGCCCAGGCCGTTGAAGAACTCGAGGTGCGGCGGCGACGGCGGGGCGGGCGCGGCGGCCGGGGTCGCGACGGCGGGGCGGGAGAGCGGGACGGGTGCCGGCTCCGCGCGCTCGGCGCGCAGGACCTGCTCGGCGAGCGTCCCCCGCCGGCTGAGCAGGACGGCGCGCGCGGCGGCCAGCAGCACGTCGCGCTGGGACGGCGTCATGAGGTCCGCACGCAGGATGAAGACACCGCCCCGGCTCCCGCGTCCGTTCCGCGACGCCTGCGACGGGCCCGTGCGGACGACGGTCTCGAGCAGCGTCTGCAAGTCTTGAAGGTAGGACGGCGGGTGCTCGTTCAGGATCACCAGATCGACGGCGAGCTGCTTCATGCGCCAGTACTCGTGGGCCCGCAGCAGCTGCCGCACGATCTCGACGTCGTTCACCTCGTCGATCCGGACGAGGACGATCGGCGTGTCGCCGGAGATCCCGCACGCCCACAGCGCCGCCGGCCCCTCCGCGTGGCGCGCCAGCACGCTCGCGGAGGCGCGCAGCGTGGGCTGGGAGTAGAGGACGTGGCCGGCGAGGCGCTGGAACAGGTGCGCCTCGTCGCGCGCGATGCCGAGGTGGTGGAGCTGGACCTGGGCCTGGGTCCACGCGAGCGTGGCGGCGCGGTCGAAGGTCGCGGCGTCGTGATACTTGTCCGCGAGCGCCAGCGCCTCCTCCCGCGACGGCGCCACGAGCGTGGAGAACACGACGCGGGCCGTTTGGCCCGGCCGCACCCGCACGCGGCAACGAAGGCTGGCGATCGGATCGAGCACGGCGCCGACGGTGTTCGACAGCGGCCGGCCGTCGAGGATGGACCGCGAGCTCCGGATGTCGCGGCCCCGGCCGAGGAACCGCGCGCGGTCCGTCTCCCACTGGAGCGCGCCGAGGCTCTCGCCCTCGACGCGTGCCACGTGGGCCAGCCACACCGGCGGCTCGTCGCCCGCGCGCACGCGCCGGGTGGCGAGCAGCGCGTCCAGCTCCGGCACCGCCTCCGTCCGGACGAAGAGGTTGGAGAACGCGGGGTGCGCCGCGTCCGCCGCCGGCTCGGCCAGCACCAGCTCGGCATAGGAGGTCACCTCGATCTCGCGCGCCCGCGTCCCGAGGTTGGTGAGCGAGACGCGGCGCATCTCGGCATCGTCTTCCGGCGAGACGATCACCTCCAGCGTGGTGGCGAGGCCACGGTCCCGCCGCGTGATCTCCACGCGGTCCTCGTCGAACCGGACCTCGTAGCGCTCGGGGACCACGGCCGTCGGCTGGTACCCCGCCGACCACATCTCGCCGGTCTGCACGTTGCGCAGGAATATCGACGTGCCCGCGAGGTCGCGCGTGACGTCGTCGCGCCATCGCGTGATCGCGAGGTCCTTCCAGCGGCTGTATCCCGATCCCGCCGTCGTCATCATCACGGCATAGCGCCCGTTCGACAGCAGATGCGTGTGAGGGGCCGGCGCGTGGGGCGACGTGAAGCGGCGGACGATGGCCGGGACGAACTCGCGGACGTCGGCGGCGCCGCTCACCTCGTCGGCGCGCGGGCGGGTGACCGCCACGTCGCGCGGCGTCCGCTCCTGGAGCAACAGCTCGGTGGCTTGCACGCTCGGCTCGGCGTGGAAGCGCATGCGCATCGCCCCGTCGTGCAGGGCGTTCGCGATGGCCACGATCAGCATGCCCTGGTGGTGCGCCATGTACGTCCGGACGATCGCCACCGCCGTGCCCTCGGGCAGCCGCAGCGTCGTGTAGTCGAGCGCCTCGTAGAAGCCGTACGGGCCCCGGGCGCCGGCCTCCTCGAGCCGGCGGAAGTTGGCGACCGCCGCCGCCGGATCGATCATGGCGGCCAGGCCGGTCGCGTAGGGCGCGACGACCACGTCGGCGGCCAGACCGAACCGCAGCCCGAGCCCCGGCACGCCGAAGTTCGAGTACTGGTAGGTCATCTCGAGGTCCCGGACGTTGTAGCTCGACTCCGACACGCCCCACGGCACACCGCGCTCCGCGCCGTACGAGATCTGGCGGCGGACGATGAGCTCGCCGGTCTGGGCAAGCAGGCTGCCGGCCGGGACCCGCATCACGAGCGAGGGCATCAGGTACTCGAACATCGACCCCGACCAGGAGACGAGCACGGAGTCGCGGTCCACCGGCGTCAAGGCACGGCCCAGGCGGAACCAGTGGGAGACCGGGACATCGCCCTTCGCGATCGCGA